>CAZAWS010000264.1:0-3517 GCA_964488755.1 uncultured Anaerolineaceae bacterium
TTTTTCGCGTTATTCGCTAAATTCGCGGATTTCGCGTTAAAAAGATGATATTTTACCTTCTGGAGAAGGCTTTCTCGCTCAAAATTAGTTTTTGATGGCGTTAGAAATGCGAAATCACAACTATCGAGGAACAACCTCAGGTAGCTAGAATTTGCAAAAAGGAGTTCTTATGAACAACTATGATTTAATTATTATCGGCGCAGGTCCTGGGGGCTATGTTGCCGCGATTCGTGCCTCGCAGTTAGGGCTAAAAACAGCCATTATTGATAAAGAATGGCTGGGCGGAGTCTGTTTGAATGTGGGCTGTATCCCCTCGAAATCGTTGCTCAAAAATGCAGATGTGGCGCACACTCTTTTGAAACGTGGCAGAGAATTGGGCTTTTCTTTCGATAATCTCAATTTGGATTATGGCGTGGCAGTTAAACGCTCGCGCAAAGTTTCAAATCGATTGGTGAAGGGCGTCGGTTTTTTGATGAAGAAAAATGGGATTGATGTTCATGAAGCGACCGCAAAATTATTGGACAAAAATACCGTTCAGCTTCGGTCAGCGGATGGCTCTGTAAGCTCTTTATCTGCCCCCAACATCTTAATCGCGACTGGCGCGAGCGCGATGCTCCCCAGCGTGTGGGCGGTTGATAAGCAGAAGACGCTCACTTACCTCGAAGCGATTACACAGGAAAAGTTGCCAAAATCAGTTGTGATTATTGGCTCTGGCGCAATTGGCGTAGAGTTTGCCACCATCTGGAATTCTTACGGCGTGGATGTAACCATCGTTGAAATGCTCCCACGCATCGTGCCGATGGAAGATGAGGAAGTTTCGGCAGAGTTGGCTAAAGCCTTCAAGAAGCGCAAAATCAAGATGCTCGTAGGGCATAAAGTTGAAGAAATAGAAAATGTTGAAGATGGGGGGGTGAGGGTACGCGTCTCTGTTGACGATGAGGAAAAGATTATCGAAGCCGAGCAAGCTTTGGTCGCGATCGGCTTCCGTCCCAATTCCAAAAATATCGGTTTAGAAGACGTTGGCATCGATACGAATTCGCAGGGGTTTATCCAAATCAACGAAAAAATGGAAACAAATATCGCTGGGATTTCGGCAATTGGCGATGTGACGGGCAAGTTGATGTTGGCGCACGTTGGTTCGGCGATGGGGATTGTGGCTGTAGAGGCGATTGCGGGAAAAGAGACGCAGGCGTTGAATTATGAGATGATGCCGCGAGCGACTTATTGCCAGCCGCAGGTGGCATCTTTTGGCGCAACAGAAGCGCAGGCGCGTGAACGTGGCGCGGTAAAGGTGGTCAAATTTCCTTTTCAGGCAAACGGGAAGGCTCTTGGCTTGGGCGAATACGCCGGTTGGGTGAAATTGGTTTTGGATGAAGAAACGGATGAGATTTTAGGCGCGCATCTGATTGGTCCTGAAGTGACCGAGTTGTTGCCCGAATTGACGTTGGCGCAAATGACACAACTCACGCCCGCTGAGATTTCGCAAAACGTCCATGCACACCCCACTTTGAGCGAGACGCTGATGGAAGTTGCTCATGCCGCGGAAGGCATGGCGATTCACATGTAGCTATATGTAAAGCCGCTCTAGCCGTTGTTCTCAGCGGCGGCATTATTTACGACAGCGAGCAAACCTTTAACGCGAGTTTACGCGAATGAACGAATTTCGCTAATGGTTTTATTTTTTTTGCTTTTATTCGCGGCATTCGTCAATTCGTGTAATTCGCGTTAAAAAAAACACAGAACCATCATTTCGTCCCCTAAAACTCTCATCCGGTGGTATTATCGCGGGCATGTTTAAACCTATTATTTGGAAAACTTTTCCGCGTGATTTTCTTCGTATTCAAATTGGCTTTGCAATTTTTGGGCTTTCCATTGCATTATTAATTCAGGCAAATTTAGGCACAGGGGCTTGGGCTGTGCTTGAGGTGGGATTTGCTAATCTTTTACATATTACGCCGGGAACAATGACGGTGATCTCTGGCTTTTTGGTTCTTTCGGGTGCCTTGTTGATGCGTGAACAAATCGGATGGGGAACACTTGTGAATATCCTTAGCATTGGACCTTGGCTCGATTTTTCTCTTCGTTTTCTCCCTTCGGTTAGCGATAATTTATTTGTGCAAATCGCCATGTTATTAGCAGCGATTTTGATGATGGGATTCGCCAGCGCAATTTATATTGGTGTGAATGCTGGAGCGGGTCCACGCGATAGTCTGATGTTGGGATTGAAACGCACAACGGGAATCAGCCTTCGCAAGGCGCGTACGATTATCGAGGTTACGGTTGTTATTCTAGGGTGGTTTATTGGCGGTCCCGCCGGCATTGGAACAGTTGTTTTTGCGCTACTTATTGGATCGGCGATACAGTGGGGATTTAAGGTTTTGAAGGTTGAACCCCATCGCTCATGAAGAAAAATCCGTCTTTTCAAATTCAAGAATGTACAGCTAAAAACTGCCGCTTTCGCTTTCCCATAATGGAAGGCGAAAATGTTATTGGTTCTTGCCCTAAATGTGGTGCTCCGCTAAAAAAGGTTGGTCTTTCTTATGGACGACATCGGGTGAAAAAAGAGAGTTTTTCTTCCGCTTTTCCTGAAGTAGAAGTTTTGCTTGATAATATCCGTAGCATTTATAATGTTGGCTCGATTTTTAGAACCGCGGCATCGGTGGGTGTTAGCAAACTACATCTCTGCGGTATGACGGCGACGCCAGAAAATCCGCGCCTAGCCAAAACTGCGATTGGGGCAGAAGAATTGGTAGCTTGGGAATATCGCCATAACGCGTTGCACGCGGCAAAAAGCCTGCAAGATGAAGGCTTTTCTTTATGGTCGATTGAGGGCGGGGAGGAGGCTACATCGCTTTTTGATGCAAAGCCTCCGCAAAATAAGCAGAAACTTATGCTGATCATTGGCAACGAACTTGCCGGCATTGACCCTGAAATTATGGAAATCTCTGAGCGTATTTTATATATTCCCATGCAGGGCGGGAAGGAGTCGCTTAATCTCACCGTTGCCTTTGGGATTGCTGCCTATTTTTTGCGTTACCTTTGAAAACTAAAATAAAATTAGCCAGATGATAGTTTGGAAGAAGAAGCGCGTGTTGGTTGAGTGGCTACTGAGCCAGCCGAAGTGTAGGCGATGCTTTTCGCCGTATCGAAACCAACAAATAGTATAAAATTGGCTTTTTCGTGGCTTCGATACGCTCCGAAAGAGCATTCGGAGCTACTCAGCCACCTGCAAAAACAAAACTGTCATGTGGCTAGAAATAAAATGAAAAGAAAAATTTGTAAGCGTTCAGCCATATTAAAATTATGCCTTAATCTTTCAACGCGAATGTCGCTACGCTATACGCGAATGAGCGAATGACGCGAATTTTCAATGTTTTTGCTACATTTTTTCAGAAAACTCATACGTTTTCGTCATCTTCGCACAAAAAAACAAAAAAAGTTTTTAAAATCCGCGAAAATCTGTCTAATCCGTAAAATCCGTGTTCTGTTTTGAGCCCCCTGAACGCTTACCAACGAT
>CAZAWS010000265.1:0-1470 GCA_964488755.1 uncultured Anaerolineaceae bacterium
GCAAGATTCATCTTGCTTTTAAGCAATGCAAGATAAATCTTGCGTTACAAGTAAAAAAAATGAACAAAAACAATATATTTGCCCTTCTCAAGAAATTAGTCGAAACAGAATCCCCGACTCACGATAAAGAAGCTGTGGATCGCGTCGGTGCTATTTTAACGGGAGCAAGCCAAAAGTTGGGCGCGTCCATCACTGTTTACCCGCAAGAAACACGCGGAAACCACATCCACGCTAAATGGCGGGCATCCAGCTCACAATCCCAAAAAAAAGGCATTTTATTGCTTGGACATATAGACACCGTTTTCCCTTTGGGGACATTAGAAAAAATGCCCTTTTATGAAAAAGACGATAAAACTTTCGGTCCTGGCGTATTGGATATGAAGGGCGGACTTGTCATCGGCTTGAGTGCCGTCGAAGAACTACTTGCAACGGACACGATGCCCGACCGCCCCATCTCTATGCTTTTCACGTCCGATGAAGAAGTAGGCAGTCAAACATCCCGCGCGTTAATTGAAAAATTAGCCGCGGAATCAGATTTGGTCTTGGTGCTAGAATCTGCTTTGGTGGATGGCTCAATAAAAACAGCGCGCAAAGGGACGGGCAATTTTACCCTCCGTGCAAAAGGACGCGCCGCACATGCCGGGGGCGCACACGCAGAAGGACGCAACGCGATAGAAGAAATGGCGCATCAAGTTTTGGCAGTGCAAAGCCTTACTGACTACGCGAAAGGAACAACCTTGAATGTTGGCACCATTCGCGGTGGAACAACCAGCAATGTTGTGCCCGATTTCGCAGAAGTGGTCATAGATTTACGCATCATGCAAGCGGAAGAATATGAACGCATAGAAAAAGCGATTCGCGCCTTAAAACCTGTCCTAGAAGGCACATCCTTAGAAGTTGAAGGCGAACTCAACCGTCCGCCCATGCCCTTTGATGGAACGATGAAAAAGACTTTCGCAAAAGCCAAAGCCATTGCCCAAAACGAAGGGATTGCCCTTAAAGCTCGCGGCACGGGGGGCGCATCGGACGCTAATTTTGTTTCCGCGTTAGGCATTCCCGTTTTAGATGGACTTGGTACCGTTGGCGAGGGCTTACATTCTTCACGCGAGTATATTTTCACAAAATCGTTGGTAGAAAAAACAGAACTTTTGGTGACGTTGTTGAGAGAGTGGTAATTAAATTTGAGATTTCGTGCTAGAATATATAATAAGGAAAATTCTCTAAATCATTTTCTGCATGAGGTAAACGAGATGAATACAAAAATCCTTCGAGACCAACTCCATGAACAAATTAATTACTTGCCAGATGAGTTGATTCAGCAAGTTGCAGACTTTGCTCACTTTGTGATGAGCAAGCGCAAAATTGAGCCACTTTATGAAGATTGGAACGATAAATTATGGCAAGACCTATCTCTTCGTCATTTTTTTGCAGAAGACGATGATGTTGAATACTCACTGGATGATGCCCAAG
>CAZAWS010000265.1:1570-3497 GCA_964488755.1 uncultured Anaerolineaceae bacterium
AAGGAACGCTCCTCATGGATTTCTCCGAACGAAAACCAGCCATGATGCAATTATTGCAAGAAATGGTTGAAACAGAATCCCCCTCCTACGATAAAGAAGCCGTAGACAAAATGGGCAGTATTGTGATTCGAGAAACCAAAAAATTGGGCGCAGAAATTGAAATTGTCCATCTTGAAGAATTTGGAGATAATATAATCGCACGTTGGGGAAAAGGCGAAGATGGCATCTTACTCATCGGTCACATGGATACTGTATTCCCGCTCGGCACATTCGAAATGCAACCTTTTTACGAAAAATATGGCAAAGTCTTCGGTCCCGGCACCTTAGATATGAAAAGCGGTTTAGTTATCATGCTCACCGCAGTAGCCGCACTAATCGAAAGAAATGAAATGCCCAGCCGCCCCATTACCATGCTCTTCAATACGGACGAAGAAATGGGCAGTTACGAATCTCGCGAACTCATAGAAAAAGAAGCAAAGAAACATGCCCTCGTCCTCGTATTTGAACCCTGCGAAAACCTTGACGGCACATTACACACTTGGCGCAAAGGGACAGGAAAATTCACAGTCAGAGTACAAGGAAAATCCGCTCACTCAGGCGGCGCACATAAAAAGGGACTAAATGCCATCGAAGAGCTTTCGCACCAAATCGTCAAAATTCAACAACTCACTGACTATAAAGAAGGCACCACCATCAACATCGGTGCCATGCACGGCGGGCGCGCCATCAACATAGTCCCCGCGTACGCAGAGGCAGAGGGAGATATACGCCTCACCAACTTAAAAGAATATGTGCGCGTTCAGAATTACATTTGTTCACTCAAACCCGTCAAAAAAGAAGCCTTTATCTCGGTTTGGTGCATCCTCAACCGCCCTCCCATGCCCTTTAACGAACTAATGGAAAGCACCTTCAACAAAGCACAAAAAATTGCCAGCGCAGAGGGAATCGAAATTCACGCAGGTGGCTCAGGCAGTGCCTCAGATGCCAATTTTGTCGCCTATCTCAACATCCCCGTTCTCGACGGGCTTGGCACCGTAGGCGAAGGCTTTCACACCGAAGACGAGTATTTCCTTCTCGACAGCTTCATCTCTCGTGCCGAACTCGCCGCCACTCTTTTGCGAGATTGGTAAATGCGAAAGCTTTTCCCCTCAAAACGCTCTAGCCGCCGAGGACGGCGGCGTTTTTCTACATATCTGCTTTTTCTACTACTTCTTCTCACAGCCTGCACCACCAAACCTTCCACTTCAGATTTGGATGAATCGCCTCAACTTTTCACCCTCTATTCAACATCTGCCACCTCAAGCTGGATGCCGCAAATATACAATTGTGCGGAACGCGCGCAACTTGGGCTTATTGCTCGTACATCCAACATTGATGCGGCAGATATATCGCTCCGCATTGGCGCAGTTGAGGATGGCTATCAAATTGACGAGATAGCATTAGTGGTGATAGGAAATAGCCAAAACTCCGTTGCAACATTAAATCACAAAGAAATTGACGATATTTTTACGGGGAAAATAAGGTCTTGGTCAGAAGTTGGCGGAGAAGATGCGCCCATCAATTTATGGATCTACGATAAAGAAAACGACTTGCAAATAGCTTTTAACAGCAAAATGCTAGAGGCGGGGATCATGTCTACAATGGCGCGCCAAGCCCAAAACGCGGAAGAGATGCGCCAAGAGATTGCTCAAGACACCTACGCGATTGGGATCAGCACCCAAGCAGAAGCTGGCACAAATCTCCAAATCCTCCATTCTGTTGGAAAATTCCCTGTCTTGGCGGTCACTAAAAATGAACCGCGGGGGATTGTTTTTGCGATAATCAATTGTTTGCAAGAAGACTAAGAAATTGCTATACTTGAAAAACATAAAGAATTCATTAGGAGGCAAAAATGACACGAGCAAGTGGACCTGATATTAGTTTTTAC
>CAZAWS010000266.1:0-3478 GCA_964488755.1 uncultured Anaerolineaceae bacterium
AAAATGCTCATATCTGACCTTTGACAAGGTGTTTTCCAAACAAAATACAGTTGCGCTACCCTATTTGACCACCAAAACTTTGAGCAACTGCCATAAAGGCTTCAAAATCTAGTTGTTTTCGACAAACCTGACATCTAAAGTCTGAGGCCTGAACGCTTGCCTAGATTCTTCTCTAAAAATCATATCCAATATATTCAAAAACAGTGTTCCAGCGCGCATAGGCTTCAAGACCAAGCAAAATAAAAGGCAAAAACATAATCGTTATGCCCGTTGAACCAACAAGCACCCGCAAGCGCACCGAACCACGCCCAGCGACATTGCCTAATTTTAGCCAAATACGATGTTCTGAATCAACAGCCGATACAGCTGATAAAAACGCGCCGACAATGACCATCAGCAATTCTACAGCCATCAAAATAGTGAAATGATGGTAATCATAACCAATCTGAATAATAAGCATAAAGAGGAATAACAAAGGCACTCCCAAAGAAAGACGAAAAATCGTTATTTTAGAAGAAATATGTACAATTTGCTCATGCTGCAATCCTTCTAAATGATAGATTTTGCGTAATAAGCGATCCCATTCACTGCGCCCCTGCGCCTTTGCCGCCAAGCCTTCATAAACCTTTATCGCTTCATCAATTTTCCCCTGCTCTTGAAAACGCACAGCCAAATCAAGTGGATTTTTGCGAAAATAACGCGCTCGCCGCGCAGCAGTTTCTTTCTCTTTATTCTGCGGGTCAAGCGCGTATATGCGTGCCAGTGCTTGCTCTTTTTCTGCCCAATCAGAAGTAGTTTCCGCCAATAAAATCCACGCGGCTTCTGCGTTGCGATTTTCTTGGGTCATTTTCCTTAAACGAGACAGTGCTGTTTCTTTATTTCCCCGCGCCAAGAGCTTATCAATTTTTGCAAACGCAAGAACTTCTTGCTCTTTTTTTTCTTTCTCTTTTTCACGCCGCAATTTTTTTAAGCGAAAAGCCACGCGTTTTTCAGAAGGGTCTATATTCAAAACTGATTCACAGGCAATAATTAAATCTTCTCTATCATCCAGCAAGCCAATTAGCCATAACCAAGCCAGTTTATTCTTGGGGTCGTCACGAACAATATCAATAAAAAGATCGCGCGCGGATAGCTCATGCCCCAACTTCGCTTTCGCAATTGCCTCCTGCAAACGCTCCATCATCTATCTAAAATTATGCGTCTAAAGTACGAAGGTATTTCTTATACGCCCAAACCAAATTCTCTCCTATCCTTGCATGTAATTCTGTTTCTTTATAGGGATTCTTTTTTGCATCGCTCATAATTTTTCCCGCGCATTTTCCGCAAAGCATATAGCCAATTAATACTCCTCGTTCTCTATAAATATAAGCGTTCAACGAAAGCGCATCTTTTCCCTCGTGTTTCATTGCATCAACTTCCCCACCACAACCTGGGCAAGACTCAGCCGCATAAAACCATTGCGCTTTCACAGCATCACCAAATTGAGCCTTTGCTTGCTTAAATATACTATCTAAAGCCGCCATCGCATACTCATGCTCGTCACTCATTAGAAAACTCCTTTTTTATAAACCTGTCTCAAATGCACACGGTCGCGCTCCGCCATAAACACCATTTGCTCCTGCAAAGTGATAGTACCCAAAACCGCATGTCTTCCAGTGCGCTGCCAATCTTCGTCACTTAAGTTTTTTATCGCCGCTAAAGTATCCATGCGTGCGGCAACAAAATCTCGCAATGCCGCCTCCCCATTTTGCTCGGCATAGCCCCGCTCGGCTACCCACATATCGGTATCGTCTGCGCTAATAAAGGGATTATCTTTGCGTAAAAAAGTCTGAATTCTTGGCAAATTGACTTCGCGTTCTACATCGCGCAAATGGCTAATAATTTCGACCAAAGACCATTCATCGGGATGGGATGATTCTGTCCACGCGCCCGCGGGCAAATCGGATAAGATTTCTGCCAACACTGCGGGGATAGCTTTCACAGTCGCTACGATCGCGTTTTTAGCTTGATAGCCGGGAGTAAACGTTTGTGCATCCTGAGACTCTATCCAGCCCCGCAACGCCCCGATGCTCCCTCGTCCAAGGGGTGGGTTTACACCTTCGGGCAAAACTGCCTCATCATCAGCAACCCAATAAGCAGGTAATCCCAAATCTTGTGCGGCTTGCAGGTCTCTAATTGGGTCATCGCCCACAACAAGAACAGCCCCCTCATCCCAGCCAATTCTACCTAAAACTTCGGCTAAATACGCGGGGTTGGGTTTGCTGAAATGAAAACTTTCAAAAGAGGAGACAATGTCAAAGGGGTATTTCTCTGGAGAAAGTCCCGCCCAACGGAGTCGCCAATCAACAGCGGCTTTGGGGAAAAGAGGGTTGGTAGAGATGGCAACCTTGTGTCCCTGTGCGAATGCCCATTCGACCAAATCTACTGCTTCGGGTCGCGCTTTGGTAAGAGATGCTAGGGTCGGGAAAATGTTTTGGTAAAAGTCAGCAATTGCAGGGTCGAGAACGTCCCGTCCCACGTCAAAATGGGGAAAAAAGTTGCGGCTGAATACTTCTTCCAAAGTCTCGTTAGGATTATCGTTCTCAATCATCGCATTGGTACCAAGCATGAGATATTTGAGCAATTTCTCCGGCGCAATATACTCAGCCATAGCTTCGCTCAGTTTATGAAAATAAACAGGGATAAATTTATCCATATCGGAATCAAGAAGGGTATCGTCAAGGTCGAGGAGGAGGGTTAATTTCATTTTTTATCTGCTCACTGTAGTCTTTATTCCCATTAGGGCAAAATTACATTTTTTGAACACGGAGTTTCTCTGGTTGCACGGAGAAAAACTTTTTTGTTTTTTATCCATAGCATTAAAGCTTTCTCCGTTTAATCCGTGTCCAAAAAGTTTGAAAAGTAACAATTTACCGCTATAGCTTTATTCTCTCACTTCAAAAATCGGCGGGAGGGGGTGACATTCGCCGCAACCAATTTCTGGTTTAGCAACATTTCCTTGCGTCTTTATGCAAAAAGCAGAAATTTTAACTCTACGCTGAAAGGCATCAAAAATAGAGCGAGTGACTTTTGCGTTTAATTGCATATTTTCACAAGAATTTGCCCGTAAAATGCCGGGAACGGGGCAAGTCCTACAAAGCTCTGCAACCCAAACTTGTGGCGGTTCAGCCGATTCCAAAAGGCGACATTCTTCACGGTTGCGCCCACGATGGTAATCGCTATAAAAATGGGGGCATTCAATACCTACGGGTGTTTGCATAGGGGCATCCTAAAAAGTAAAAGATATCTAGTGATAAAAGAAGCGCATAGTTGGTTGAGTGGCTACTGAACCAGCCGAAGTGTAAGCGATGCTCTTCGCCGTATCGAAACCAAAATTACCCATAAAATTCCGTTTTGTGATTTCGATACGCTCCTCTAAATGCAGTCGGAGCTACTCAATCACCTGCTTAAATGAAACTGTCAGGTGACTAGAAAGATA
>CAZAWS010000267.1:0-3477 GCA_964488755.1 uncultured Anaerolineaceae bacterium
CCAACAACCTTTTAGTGTTCCCCCACTACAAAGGCCCATCCTTACCTTTGAAGCAACTTTTTAATATATTTAAATTTTTCTTTGCGCTCTTCGTTTCTTCGCGGTAAAGAACAAACAAAGTTTCACTGAGCTTTCAGACCTGCTTTAGCAATTGGCTTTCAACTTGCCTACTTTCACTTTCAACCCCATGATAAAATACACCCTATGTATCCTTCAATAGAAAAACTACGAAAATATGTCCGACTAGAAGCAAAAAATGGTTATGACAATAAAGCCGTCATTGGCGGCTTGGCAAGTATGCTCGAAGGCTGGGAGGCAGAAGCGCGCAACGATGGGCTTCCTGAAGAAATTATCCAAGCCGTTACAGGTAGATTGCGAGATTACAAAGGTCTTAGCCCTGAATCGAGAAAAGTGACCCTCTTTGGGATTGGTAACAGGCTCAAAAGAGAATACCCTGAGTTGGGGGATGAGAAACCGGTACCGACGCGACCCAAGCCCTTTGACCAAGCTCCGGACAAGCCTGAACCCGCGCCTGAGACAGAATCTGTGCCTGAGCAGGAGATTGCCGAAGATGGCACTCAAGCCCAAGCACCCGCGCCCGTGGACGCGAAAACTGCCCCTCGGCAGAAAGCTGTTGAAGAGCGGGCACCAAGCCGCAAACCCGCGCGTCCCCGTTCCGAATCTGTTCCCGGTGCTGTCACCAGCGAAACACCTATCGCATTAAACGCGGTGCTAACCGTTCTTCAAGGTGTTGGTCCCCGAAATGCCGCTACCCTCGAAAAATTGGGACTTTTTACCCTGCGCGATATGCTCTACAACTTTCCCCATAGATACGATGATTATAGCCAGCTAAAGCCGATTAAATCGCTTTGGTATGGTGAGCAAGTAACCGTGATTGGGAATATAAAAAGTGTCACGGGCAGACCGCTTCGTGGTGGCAGATCGCATATTACCGAAGTGTTGTTAAACGATGGCACTGGTTCTTTGCGCCTAACGTGGTTTAACCAACCTTGGCTCACCAATCGTTTTAGGCAAGGCGTTTCAATTTCTGTTTCTGGCAAAATCGATCAGTATTTGGGGCGTTTGCAAATGAGCAGTCCCGATTGGGAATTGGTAGAAACTGAGAATTTGCACACAAACCGTATTGTGCCAATTTATTCGTTGACCAAGAAAATCACTCAAAAATGGCTTCGCCAGCAAATGAATCAGGTCGTTTCTTATTGGGCACCACAAATTACCGACCATTTGCCCGATAGTGTACGTTTAGCAGCGCATTTACCGCGTTTGAATACTGCCTTAGAAAATGTGCATTTTCCAAAATCACAGGCTCATTTGAAATTAGCGCGAGAGCGTTTAGCTTTTGATGAAATTTTCTTCTTGCAAATGGGCGTTTTACGCCAAAAACAAGATTGGCAATCGGTTATGGGGCGCATCTTTGATGTACCAGAAGAATGGCTCAAAGCGCGCAAAGATGATTTGCCTTTCACTTTGACAAGCTCGCAAGAAAAAGCTCTTTCAGATATAGTGATGGATTTAGGCTCAGGTAGACCCATGAACCGTTTGCTTCAGGGCGATGTTGGCTCTGGTAAAACGGTGGTGGCAGGATTGGCAATTGCAATGGTGGCAAATGCCGGTGCACAAGCCGCTATGATGGCGCCCACAGGCATTCTCGCGGAACAACATTATCGCAGCTTGGGCAAGATGCTCACCGCAAGTGAGAATGGCTTGGCTGAAAGTGAAATTCGCTTGCTGGTTGGCGATACACCTGAAGCCAGAAAACAAGAAATTCGTGAAGGCTTATTAGACGGAAGCATAAAAGTAATTGTTGGCACTCACGCCCTCATTCAGGGACCAATAGAATTTGCCAATTTACAACTTGCTATTGTAGATGAACAGCACCGTTTTGGCGTAGATCAACGCGCCGCACTCCGTGAAAAAGGCGAAAATCTACACCTTATGGTCATGACGGCAACGCCAATTCCACGTTCCTTAGCCCTCACCGTTCATGGCGATTTAGATATTTCTGTGATGGACGAACTCCCCGCGGGCAGACAGCCCATCGAAACGCACGTTCTCCGACCACAAGAAAGAGAACGCGCCTATACCATGATTCGCTCTCAAGTTTTAGATGGCAAGCAAGCCTTTATCATCTATCCGCTGGTTGAAGAAAGCGAAAAAATAGAAGCCCGTGCCGCAGTTAAAGAACACGAAGCCCTCCAAGCCGATGTTTTCCGAAAACTCAACGTGGGACTTTTACACGGGCGCATGAAACCCGCCGAAAAAGAAAAAGTGATGGAGAAATTCAGAGCCAAAGAATACGATATTTTGGTGGCAACAACAGTCGTGGAAGTCGGCGTAGATGTGCCCAATGCCACCGTTATGCTCATTGAAGGCGCAGATAGGTTTGGTTTAGCCCAGCTTCATCAATTGCGCGGGCGTGTGGGACGAGGTTTAGATAAATCGCATTGTTTGCTCATCCCCACCGACAACGATGATATCGAAAACGAACGTCTCCTTGCTATGGTAGAGAGCAACGATGGTTTTGTTCTTGCCGAAAAAGATTTACAACAACGTGGTCCTGGCGAATTTTTAGGCAAACGTCAATCTGGCTATGGCACTGGCTTGCGTATGGCAAGCCTAACGGATATAGACCTCATCGAAAAAGCTCGAGAACGCGCTCAAGCTATTTTTAGCCAAGACGCAAATCTCGAAAAGGAAGAACATAAATTGCTCAGCGAAGCTCTCGACCATTTCTGGGGCGAGACATCAAAAGGAGACTTAAGCTAATGGTGCGCGCCTTTTTTCCCGGTAGCTTCGACCCCATCCACTATGGGCATGTAGACATTGCCAAAAGAGCTGTTCGTCTTTTTGATGAACTAATTATTGCCGTTTACGATAAACCGATAAAAAACTTGCTCTTCTCCCCCGAAGAGCGCATCTCTTTAGCAGAAGAAGCCTTTGCAGATAACCCCAAAATTCGCGTGACAGGCTATAATAATCTCACCGTTGATGCCTGTCGTGAAGCCAACGCCCAAGTTATTGTGCGCGGCTTGCGAGTTTTCTCTGATTTTGAGTTTGAATTTCGCATGGCACTTGCCAATTACCGCCTTACTACCGACATCGAAAGCATCGCCCTCATCACCCACGAAGAACACACCTTTATTTCATCATCCACCGTCAAAGAAATTGCCATGCTCGATGGCGATGTCTCCAGCATGGTGCCGCCGCATGTTTTTATTGCCTTAAAAAAGAAAATTGCAGGCATGGAAAATCACGATGTAGCCAATGTACCGCGGGACTAAAAAATGCTCTAGTCGCCGTCCTCGGCGGCGGGAATGTTTTTTAAATCTTTTTTCTTGGGATGAATAACCGCCTCGCGCGTGTTTTAGGCTTGGTTGCCCCTAATAAACATCTTCTCATCGTCACTCTTGCAACCCTTGTCACTCTTGCAACCCTTGTCACTCTTGCAACCCTTGC
>CAZAWS010000268.1:0-3472 GCA_964488755.1 uncultured Anaerolineaceae bacterium
GAAGGGCAGAGGGGGCGGCGTAAAATTAACCAACAATTCTTTAGTGCTCCCGTTTTTATTGACTTCTCACTTTTCTAAGAGTAGAATAAATTTACTGTTTTCTCAATTATTTGGTATTACAAAAAGGAGTGTTTTATGAATTGGTATCTGCAAACTATGAAGAAATATGCTGTATTTGAGGGGAGAGCAAGACGAACAGAGTATTGGATGTTTGTATTATTCAATATGTTTTTTTCTTTGGTTGCTTTTGGTTTAGACTATTTACTAGGTTTAGCCCTTGATGCAAATTACGGCATAATCTCTTTAATCTATACTCTTGCCGTTATTGTACCCAGTCTATCCGTTTTGGTAAGAAGACTCCACGATACAGGAAAAAGTGCTTGGTATATGCTTATTACCTTTATTCCTCTTATTGGCTCTATTTGGTTGTTAGTACTCCTTTTTACCGACAGTGATTATGGAGCTAATCAGTATGGAGAAAGCCCAAAAGAGAGTGTTTAGGCGCAACGAGAATTGGCTTGATATATTTCGCTTGAGACGATGAACAAAGTTACATATAAACCTGACAGGTCGTGCTTCTAAGAAGCCTAAGACTTGTCAGGTTTTTTTTCTTTTTTAAAGCACCTCTAAAACGTTTTTTTATGGTTACTTTTTTTCTGATAAGATAATTGTGGTTTCTCAGCCGATTTTAGGCAGATTTAGCCCATGCGGAGTCTAAACCACAAATTCGTCTATCCATTATAATTGGCGCATTGTAGATATCGTGGCTCAACGTAAATTAGCGTGATAATCCATGCCTGAACCGATGATTGAAATCATCGGTTGAAATAGAAAGTGCGACAAATCGCACTAAAACTCGCACAATATAACCCGTTTTGACGGGTTTTGCATATTAGCCTTATGTTTTCAACATAAGGCAATTGGCAGCAATCGCGTCAATTGCTGTTGAGTAGATATTGTTTACGCTTGCATCTATTCCATTTTAAAAAAAAACCTATGATAGATATAATTGCTATAGCTGTAGTTTTTCTTATATTTAGTCTTTTTTCTGGCAAATTAGAAAAGTCAATTATCAATGCCCCCATTTTTTTTCTCATTGCGGGCATTATAATCAATTCAGATTTGGCAAAAAACTTAGGCACAAATAATATCGCGCCTATATTATTTTTTGTGGGTGTAGCCACTTTGGGGTTGAGCTTTTTTAATAATGCGGCGCGAACAGGGTTTTCAGCATTCAAGGGTGATATATCACTATCCTCTCGCCTTTTATTTATTGCTTTGCCGTTAACGGTTGTGCTAGGCACCTTATTTTCTTTTTGGCTCATCCCTGAAGTTGGGTGGCTAGAATCAGCTTTATTGGCAATAATCCTTGCCCCATCAGACACCAATTTGATAGGGGGCGTTTTGCGGAATCCGCATGTACCACCACGAATTCGGCAAGCAATTAGTTTAGAATCTAATGTAAATGATGGTCTTACAACCCCTCTAGCAACTATTTTTATTATCCTTGCGAAAACACGACTAGACTATGAAGTTGTGATGCAACACCTTATTGTTCCCGTTCTACAAATTTTGATAGCCCTTGCTGTGGGCATTTTTGTAGGCGGTGCAGGAGGATGGATTATGCAAAAAGCGGAGAAGAAAAAATGGATGCTTCCCCATTTTCGCGGGCTAGTCTTTCCTTCATTGACAGTCTTAGCCTTGTCTATGGCTAATTATTTTGGGGGAAATTATTTTATAGCTTCTTTTGTAGCTGGGATTTCGCTCTCTATTTTTGATAAGAAAATTCGTAAAAAAGAACTTGTATTTTCCAATACTTTGATGAATATGCTTAGTTTATTGATTTTTATTTTTCTAGGTCAAACACTTTATAGAGTATGGGAAGACATCACTTGGCAAATTTTTCTCTATGCTTTTCTTAGCCTAACACTTATTCGTATTTTGCCTGTCTTTATATCCATGTGGCGAACAAAACTACAGCCCGTTTCATCTCTTTTTATGGGCTGGTTTGGTGCGCGTGGATTAGCTTCTATTGTTTTAGCGACAGTCGTTGTTGGGAGCGTCCCCGATGTGCCAAATGGCGATACAATAGTTCATACCGTTATCGTAACGGTTTCTATGAGCATTGTTCTTCATGGTATAACAGCACTTCCCCTTTCTAAATGGTATGGGAAGCATATACAAAAACTATCCTCTTCTATCCCTGAAATGGATATAATAGAAGAAGATGCTTTTCCTTTTGTGCTTGAGCATGGATTTGCCGAATATCAAGAGAAATGGGAGTAGTAAAAAACAACTACTTTTTTTAGCACGTTGTTTACTTTAGGGTAGCAAGCCAAAGGTTAGGAGCGGTGCGCTTGCTTTTCATCCTCAAAATTTAAAAAGGAAGATACCAATTCACGAATAAAAGCTAGATTCATCTTGTAAGTGCAATATTTCAGTGGTCAGTAGAAAGAGGCAAGCTAAGATACCCAGTGTGCCTGAAATAGAAAATGCGATAAATCATACTAAAAATCGAGCAAGTTTCTCCAAAACAATCCTATGAAAAAAAACATACCAAACTTCATAAAAGAACTCTATAGAATCTGGGTCACAGAACGCCCGAATGTACTCGCGGCAGCACTTGCTTATTTTGGTATGTTTTCTTTTGCGCCGGTTATTTATATCGCTTTTACTATAGCCGGCTTTTTTGGTGAGCAACTCCTTATGGCAGATAATCTCTACGGAAAAGTCGAAGCGACTTTTGGCGTAGGTACGACAGAGCTTATTGGGAACTCAGTTAATAACCTTTCTCAAACGCCCTTTGGGGAAACATCTTTGTTAAGTTCGATTATCGCTTTTCTTGCTCTTCTTCTTGCTGCATCGGGATTGTTTTTTCAGGTGCAATATGCGCTAAATACCGTTTGGAGAGTGCCTCCCCCTGCCAAAGGCAGAGCCTCAGCAATGATCAAACAACGCCTTCTTTCCTTTTTAATGGTTATTGGCGTTGGCGTAGTGCTTATTGCCGCAGCCCTCATCAATATCATTCTTTCGTGGATAAATTCACTTATTCCGCTTCTGTCCGAGATGCCTTATTTAAATTCTCTTAGTTTTTTTGGACTAGCAGTTCTCTCTTTTGCTCTCATTTATAAAATACTCCCTGATGCGGATATAGCTTGGCGTGATGTTTGGGTCGCTTCTGCGGTGACAGTTCTTTTAATGGCATTGGGCGGAAAATTGCTCGAATTTTATCTAACAAGTGGGAACTTCCGCTCCGCATTTGAAGCCGCGGGTGCAGTAGCGGTGATTTTGATTAGCTTTTATATATTTTCCCAAATTTTTCTTTTTGGAGCTGTTTTTACAAGAGTTTATGCCCATTATTTTGGCTCTAAAGTTGAAAAGGAAATTTGAATTATGGGAATTCGTTATAAAAAAATCCGTGTTATTGTCAACCCTGCCGCGGGGCAACCCGAACCAATTCTCAGCACCCTTA
>CAZAWS010000269.1:0-3470 GCA_964488755.1 uncultured Anaerolineaceae bacterium
CCATACAAAAACCAGAACTCATCTTCGGGGAATTGGCTTCTTAGATTTTCATCCCAAATAAATTCACTTGTTATAAATTTTGCTCGTAAAAGTTGATCTAAGGCGGCAATTTCGGCGGGGATTTGGTCGACTTCAGCAGAAAGCAGCTCTATCATCACGCGCCAGCGAATTTCGTGCTTATAGTCAGATGCGTATTCTTCAGGGTTTTTGCGATAGTCGTTGAGATAGTTGCGCCAAAGACGCAAGCGTGCTTCTAGCTCACGAGCAGATTTTTGAGTCCACGCCGCGCGCCAAGCTGATTTAACGGTCGCCAAGTTTTGGTTCACGTTCGTCGCGGTTGCTGAATCCCCTAGCCGCTGCTGAGAAAGGAGAATCCCGCCTATGGTGAGGCGCGGGTGATTTCCATCCAGTGGATAATAGAGAATGTCTGAGAGGAGATAGTTTTTGAGTTCGGGGAGGCTGGCTTGGAGATAGCTAAGGTCTTCTTGAGGGGTAGGCATAGTTTTTTTCCCGCAGACTTCACTGAATTTTAAGCTTTTCTATGAAATCCATGGCTAATTTTATGGAGTTTCCGCCGTTGGTGTTGCGTCTAGGGCGCGGCGAGTGAGGAGATGCCAATCGGCGATGTTATTTAGACGGTCGCTGGTATCGTAGAGGGGTGCCGCTTGCACGCCGTAGACTTGGGCATCTACTCCAAAAGTGTAAGTGGGGAAGTAGAGGGGCAGGGCGGGGAGTTCGTCATCGAAAACGACTTGGAAGTTTCGATAAAGGCGTGCACGGCTCTCTAGGTCAGCGGTGACGCGAGCACGTTCGAGATATTCGCTGGCAGGGCGATTATCCCACTGGCTATAATTTTGCCCCGAAACGGCTTCGGCTTGATGCCAAAATGGGTAGGGATCAGGGTCGGGGGTGTAGCTGAGGTTGATATCTACGAGCGCGGCTTCGTATTGCCGATTGGCAAGTCTTTCGTGAATCAACTGCTCGTAGGGAAGTGCTGACAAACTAACCTGTACGCCTAATTTTGCCCAATCCCGCTGAATATATTCGGCGAGGGCGGTGTGGAGCGCATCGTTTGGATGCAAAAGGGTAAAGGCTAGGGAAACACCATCTTTTGCGACAGTTTCTCCACCATCGGTGCTGAGGTAGCCGGCTTTGCTGAGCATGGATTGCGCTTCTAAGCTATCGTAGGCGATATGACTATGTCCATCATAATATGCCCATGAGCCGGGAAGGATGGTACTATCTGCCAAAATAGCTTGCCCGTCTAAGAGTTTTGTTATCATCCGCTGACGATTAAGCCCCGTTAATAAGGCTTTTCGGACTTCAACTTCTTGAAAGAAGGGCACTTCATTATTGTTGAGATTAAAGAAAATTAGGCTCAACTCTGGGCGGCGGCTGGTGTAAATAGAAAGGTCTTCTTCGCTCAATGCGGCGTTTAACGTTTCTGATGTGATTTGGCTAATGCCCATCACTTCACCTTGCTGATAGGCATCTAATGCGGCTGTGGAAGAGGGGAAGTAGCGGAAAACCATCTGCGGAATATAGGGTATTTGTCCATAATAATCTTCGAAAATGGTTAGCACTACGCCCGTGACCTGCCCGTTATCCACAAGAAGGTGGTCGAATTGGTAGGGTCCACTCCCGATGGGATTTATATTAAATTCGGCATTGGGGATTTGGTCGGCGGGGATGGTGCCAAGAAGGTGCTTGGGAAGTACGCCAAAAGTTAGATAATCGAGAAATGGGACAAATGGCTCAGATATACGAAATTGTAGCGTTTTATCATCGAGGCGTTCGATTTCAACCTCATGCCAAAGTCCTTTTACGTCTTGAGGGTAAGATGAAGCGTCGCTTTTGATTAGGTCGATGGTGAAAATTACATCGTCTGTGGTGACTGGGGTGCCGTCATGCCACAGTGCGTCTGGGCGAATAGAGAAGTTATAGATGGTGCCGTCTTGCGATGTGCCCCATGCCTCTGCCAAATCGGGGAGGGGCATTCCGCGCGAATCGAAGCGAATCAAGCCACTAAAGAGGAGCCTGTCTACGTCACGGTCGGCGGCGTTATTTCTATCCAAAATTGGATTAAAACGACTCATCGATCCAATTAGAGCTTCGGTGTAGACTCCCCCGCTCGTTGGCTGCGTTAGGATTGTCGTTATCTGGCTAACGGGTTGCTGACTTAACAACAAAACCCCAACCAAAATCAGGGTAATGACTACAACAAGGATTTGCCAACGGAGTTTTTTCATATTTATAAACTTGAGACTTAAATCTTTAGATTAAAAAGAAAGGTCTTTTCTCGCGCGTGAATGGAATCATCCACCGCGAAGAAAAGACCTTCTTTGAATTACGCGCTTACTGAACTAAAGTAGCGGCGATTGCCAAAGCAAAGAAAAGAACGCTCAAAACAATGGTGGCGCGAAAGAGTGTTTTTTCAACACCACGACGCGCGGTAAAAACACCGCCAGTATCGCCGCCAGCCAAACCACCAAGCCCAGCACCCTTGCTTTGTAAAATCACACTGAAAATTAGTGCGACAGACGTTATCATCAACGCTATATTAATATACATACTCATAAAAAGAGCCTCCTTGAATTTAGCGAAGAGATTATACCTGTGATGGGGTAAAATCGTCAAACGAAATAAATGCAGGAATTTCGATAAATTTTCACGGAAAAAAAATTAAGTGTATAATTGAATTACTGGTAAAACAAAAGCAAAGGATAATCTTATGGAAGCTATTCGCGTACGACAGACGCTAAGCAGAAACGGAGAACTCACTCTTAGAAATCTACCAATTCTAAAAGGGCAAGATGTTGAGGTTTTACTATTATTTCCTCCTATCAAGATAAAACCCTCTCACCTAACAGCAAGAACTCTGCTCAACTCTGAACTAATTGGGTTATGGAAAGACCGCGCTGATATTGATGACAATTTAAAGTTTGCACGCCTACTTAGAAAAAAAGCACAAAAAAGAGAGGGGATAAATTATGCTGATGCTAGATAGCGATGTAATGATTGACTTATTGCGCCAATCTCTCCAGCATTAGGTTGGTTAGAATCTCTTGGGGACGAAGAAATTGTTTTGCCTGGCTTTGTCGTAATGGAATTAGTGCAAGGATGCGACAATAAGACGGAACAAAACAAAGTAAACAGTGCTTTGTCTACGCTAAAAGTTGTTTGGCCCTCATCCGAAGCATGTGACGAGGCATTAGACTTTTTCTCCCGTTATCACTTGAGCCATAATATAGGACTTTTAGATGCGCTAATCGGACAAACTGCCCTTGCATACAATTTACCCCTGCACACATTCAATCGCAAGCATTATGCGGTTATTCCAAACCTAGAAACGGTAGAGCCATATAAACGACTGTAAGGCAAAAATCTTTTTCAAATACCAAACGGATAAACGAATTTGCGACATCCATTCGTTTATTTGTTTTTCATTCGAGACGGCGACACGATAGAAC
>CAZAWS010000270.1:0-3456 GCA_964488755.1 uncultured Anaerolineaceae bacterium
TGCATCCAATCAGGAAGGTCGCCTTTGGTTATTTCATCAGCGGGTTCTTCTACAGGTGAATCTGCGCCCCCAGTATCTTTCAGCCAGTCGGGCATATCGGCTGAGGCTTCAGCTTCGGGGATTTCCGCAGAAGGCTCTTCTATAGCCGCATCTCCTGTTGCCTCATCGAGCCATGCTAAATCGTCATCTGCTTCGGTGGCTGCAACAGGGGATTTTTCGCTTAGGTCTTTTGCTTGCTCTATCCACTCAGGCGCAGATTCTGTTCTGGCGTTGGGGTCTGTGATTAATTCTTCGGCACTCGCACCCTGATTGGCAGCGAGGCTTTCAAGCCAATTCATCGCCGCGTCTTGGTCATCTGCTGAGGTGCCCAGACTACCAATAAGGTCATCTTCGATCCCTGCATTGCCTGCAGGAGATTCTGCTGATTTTTTCTCTTTGCCGTCACTATCGCCTAAGAGGTCATTTATCCATTCATCAGATGCCATATCGTCTCCTATCTCATTTTCTTCTTCCGTTTCTTCGGCAACAGGTGCCATTGTTTTCATCCAGTCGGGCATTTCTGCTTGAGCAAGTACTTCTGCATCTTCTGTTGCAGGAGTTTCGGGGTCGATATCAGCACTATCAAAAAAGGAAACTGGTTCGGCTTCTCCATCAGAGTTTCCCCACCCTGCGGCACGCATGAAATCGGGGATTTCTTCTTCGGTAGATGTTTCCATAACGGAATCAAGCTCAGGGTCACGCGCGTCCCCTTTCTGTCTTAACCAATCTGGTTCTTCATCATTATCTCCCCCTGCTCCCACGGTTGTTGCGCTTCCTAATCCGCTAGAGAACTGCGATGCGTCTCTGGGATGCCAATCTAGTCTTTCTACATTGATTGCTGCGTCTGGAACATCGTCTGCGCTAAAAATAGAGCCTTTTACAAAGGCGGCATAGGGGTCGAGGGCGTTGACGCGTTCTATATAAATCTCGGTGTTTTCGGCGCGACTGGTTTCGGGCAAAATTTCGATGAGAATGCGGTTGGCATCGAGATTGTAGGGTGATTTTGCGAGGATATTTGCAGCGACTTGTGAGGCTTCTACGCGTTGCCCTGAACGAAAATAAGCCTTTGCAAGCAAAGCTTGCATATCTAATCTACCGGGGTCTTTGGCTTCTACGCTCATAATTTCGGCGATGGCTTGGGCGTACAACTCTCCCTGCACATAAACATTGGCAAGCGCACCGCTGGTCATACGGATTTTTGCTGGCTCAATGCCATCCCTGCGTCCGTAAAGTCGTTGTAATTCGTTTTGTATGGCGGCGTTAGAGGGTTGTGCTTCAAAGGCACGTTGCATGTGCCAAATGGCTTCGTTGCCTTTGTTTTTCTCATCGGCAATCATGCTCATGCCCACATGAGAAACAAAATCGTTGGGCACAGAGGTTAGCACACGTGAAAAAATATCGCCGGCATCGTTGAAGCGTTTTGCCTCAAGATATGCTTTGCCCAACAAGCGATAGGCTTCAAGATATTTCGGGAAAGTCTTTAAAATATGGTGGCAATGACTAATTGCTTCATCAAATTGCCCCTGATCAATCAAAGTGCCTATTTCTTTATTATAATTTCGCAAAGATACTTTTGCCATATTTACGCACTCCTCTACCTAGGGCGCAACCAAGAATTATTTTTGAAAATGAGCGACCATTTTGAATGCTTACAAGTATGCACTATTCCTTAAGTTTTCGCAAGTTTTTATCGTAAAACCAAAGTCCGCATTGAGAAAAAGACCTTTAGTACTTTCTTAATTTAATCACTCGATAGTTGTGATTTCGCATTTCTAACGCCATCAAAAACTGATTTTGAGCGAGAAAGCCTTCTCCAGAAGATAAAATATCATCTTTTTAACGCGAAATCCGCGAATTCAGCGAATAATGCGAAAAAACCTTAAAGTATTCGTGTTTTTCGCGTTAGCAATTTGATGGTCTAAGAATAAAAAAGCGGAAGTGGGGCTACCGCTTCATCACTAAAAGTATGTGCCTTGAGTATCGCTTCTTTTGCCTGCGCTAAAAGTGTGGCATCATTTGCGTGGATGGTGAATAGCGGTTCACCTTCTTTTACGGAATCGCCAACTTTGTGATGGATGATGATGCCGACCGCGTGGTCGACCGCATCTTCTTTTTTGGCACGCCCAGCCCCTAACTCCACCGCAGTTTCGCCAACGATACGCGCGTGAATTTGGGCTAGGTTGCCGCTCATCGGCGCGTTTACGGTCTCAATTAGTTTTGCCTTTGGCAACTTAGCGGGATTATCCACATAGCTCACATCTCCGCCCTGTGCGATAATCAGTTCGCGGAATTTGCTGAAAGCACGCCCATCGGCAAGTACTTCTTCTGCCATTTTTCGGGCGGAGGCTTCATCTTCTGCTTTTTCGCCCAAAAGCAACATTTGTGCAGAAACATGAAGGCAATGTTCCCGAAAATCAGCGGGTCCTCCATCGTGTAACGCATCAATCGCTTCTACAACTTCTACTGCGTTTCCTACCGCGTTGCCAAGGGGCTGATTCATGTCTGAAAGCAGAGCAATTGTTTTGCGCCCTGCCAACTCGCCAATAGCGACCATACGCGCGGCTAATTCACGCGCTTCTTCGACCGTGTGCATAAATGCGCCCAGACCTAGCTTTACGTCTAAGACAATCGCTTGCGCACCAGCAGCGATTTTTTTACTCATTATAGATGAGGCGATAAGCGGCGTTGAGGGCACTGTTCCTGTCACATCCCGTAAGGCATAAAGTTTTCCGTCTGCTGGGGCTAAGTTTACGCTCTGCCCCGCCAAGACCATGCCGTGCTCCTTAAGCTGTTTTTTGAATTCAGCTGTAGAGAGGTTGACACGAAAACCAGGAATTGATTCCATTTTGTCAAGCGTGCCGCCGCTAAAGCCAAGTCCGCGACCTGACATTTTTCCAACGGGAAGTCCGCACGCGGCAACGATGGGCAGAACAACAAGCGTAGTTTTATCGCCCACGCCGCCCGATGAATGTTTGTCGATGGCAATTTCAACTACATCCGAAAGATCGAGGGTATCCCCTGTTCTTGCAATGGCTAAGGTTAAGTCAGTTGTTTCGCGCGCGGTCATGCCGTTTAGCAAAACAGCCATCGCCCAAGCAGATGCTTGATAATCGGGAATTTCACCTTTGGCGAAGCCTTCTACAAAAAAAGTGATTTCTGCTTGACTAAGTTCTTCTTTGTCTCGTTTTTTGATGATGATGTCTTTAAATTTCATATTCTCTCGTTTACTATTTTTTAAATAAGCTAATTGTACCCGATGTTTGGAAAAAATTAGCAGATGTAGGGACTGAAAAACCGCCTATCTGCACACCCCAAGCATCCACAACGGGAACAAGCCTAAAACAGGCGCGGTGCGGTTTTCCAATTTCCCCAAAAAGTTGACGCTAGTTCACAAATCATATACACTAATCCCATGAA
>CAZAWS010000271.1:0-3447 GCA_964488755.1 uncultured Anaerolineaceae bacterium
TCGGTCTTTTTATATTTTAAGCAATATGGAGATTATGGCGATTCACGAAAAATAGTTATCCGAAATACATATTTCGTATTGCGTATTTCGTAATGATTTTCCTTACGCAATACGTTTTACGCAATACGAAAACGGAGAATTGTAATTCAGGAATCACCTATGGCATGGGGTTGTTTAGTGCCCAATCATTGCCCAGCATAATATCTACATCCACCCCCGCGGCGGGGTCAAAGCGGAAGATAATTTGATGGTTGCTATCGGCTTGCACGAGGTCAAAAACATATCGAAGGGTATATAAATCTGCATTGTGGAGAACAACTGTGGTGCGGTCGTAGGTTTTATCTGCGCTACCAATGCCGACTACGTTCATGCCTTGTGAGGTGAAGTAGACTTGGGTGCGCGCGGCTAACTCTGTTGCTTCGGGAATGCCGTAAGCACCATTTAGTACATTAACGCGTGCGCCTTGTGCTTGCATTAATTCGACAGGAGAGCCTACCGCTTGTGGGCTGAGTGCGCCCGTGGATGTGAAGATTTCATCTCGCAGAATGCGGATTTGGTCTGGGATTGGCTTCATAATCGAAAGCCCATCGGGAGAGCGATCTAAAGTGCCCATTTGATAATTGATGACACCGCGTTTGATTTGGTTGGGGTCTATTTGTGTTGCCAATGCGCCTAATTTTAATGCGTCTTCAAAGCTTAGGTTTGTGCGTAGCCCTTGGGAGGCTTCTTGATAGACATCGGGTGCAATTCTGACCATTTCGGGGAAGTTTTCTGGTGAGAGAACTTGGTCGCGGAGTGCCATAATCACTTCTTGTTGATGTTGGGCACGAGTTATATCGCCGCCTTCCATTGTTTTGCGGTCGCGGGCATAGGCAAGTATTTGGTATCCGTGTCGAACTAAACAGCCTTTGTCGAAGGGTTCGGATGGTTTGGGTCCAATGGGGTCGATGCGTATTTTTTGGTCAACGCACATATAAAGCCCGCCCATCGCATCAATTGCCTCTTCAAAGGCGTGAAAATCAACTTGGGCATAATAATGAATGGGAACACCGAGAAAACGCTCTATTGTTTTCATGGCGAGCGCAGGACCGCCGCCGGGCAAATCGTATTGTTCTCCTAAGGCGTAGGCTGTATTGATTTTTCCATACCCAAAGCCTTCAGGGATATCCACCCACATATCGCGTGGAACGGAAATCATCCCCGCTGTTTTGCTTATGGGGTCAATGGAGAAGACAATCATTGTATCTGAGCGTGGGGCATCCAATTCTAAATCACGAGCATCTAGTCCTAAGAATAGAATATTAACGCGACTGCCTCCGTCCCATGGCGTGGGAAGGTTGCTTTCAGGCGCACTTATATCGGGAACCAGCGTTGGCGCACCATCTTCTACAGGGGCTTCTTCAGGGGAATCTACAACTGCCATGCCGGGCAAATTCACCATTTCCATGCTGGCAACAAAATTACGCAAAAAAACAAAGGCACTAATAGCTATGGCTACGGCAATTGCCCATGCGATTATCATGCCCCAGGGGAGTTTTTTGAACCAAGCTGATATCTTGGGAGAATTCTTTTTTTCTTCTGTCATTTTTTATTCCGTTTTGAAATAAACCATTTCTTGGCCTAATTCTTTTAGTCCAACTTCTGCCCAGTGTTTCACAAATATCGAATCATCTTCTTCTAGGGCAGTCATCATAGCGGGGATTGCGCGCGGGTCGGCAATGGTTGCTAAGGCACGCATTGCACCAAGACGCGCCGCTTTGTCTTGTGTACGTTTATTTTTGTCTAATACCGCTAATAGCGGCAGAACGGCACTTTCACCAATTTGGGCTAAGGCGTTCGATGATAAGGTAGAGACCATTGAATCGAGGTCATATAAACTTTCGATTAGCGCGGGAATCGACTTGTCACTTGGGTGAACGGATAAGCCTAGTGCGGCGCATTGACGCACCTCAGCGGCTTCATCGTTTAGCCCAGCCAGCATCCAAGCTATGTCGGCACCCTCGATTTGCGCTAAAACGCTCAATGCCCACCAGCGATGGTCGGCGTTAGGCGATTCGAGCAATGCTTCTAGTGCAGGGAAAACTTCTTCGCCTCGTGCAACCAATTCGTTCATGGCTGTTTCGGCGAGAGCTTCATCTCCGCTAGTTAGGTTCGCTAGGAGTGTGTCCAATATATTTATTTGGGTTCTGGCGGTGGGACAGGGAGATCGGCTAGCGCGGTATCTACCCATTTATCGCCTTCGTCAATGAGCATAATGGGGATGTCGTCAATAATGGGGTATTTGCGTTCGCAATCTTGGCAAAGTAGCCAGCTATCTTTTTCTAATTTGAGCATTCCATCTGTGTCTCGCACACAAGCGGGACAACGTAAAATTTCGAGTAAATCTTGACTAGGCATATTTTCTCCTTTGTTCAGAGCGGTATTTTACCATGTTCAGGGGTGATATTCGGCAATGGTAATGAATACTATTTTCCTATCAATTTGCGCCGTTCAATTTGCCATGCTATTGTTTTTCTTAAACCTTCTTCTAAATTTACTTTTGGCTCAAAGCCTAAAATCTCGCGGGCGCGGGTGATGTCGGGGATGCGGCGCATAACGTCTTCGTATTTCCCGAAGGTTTCGTAGGGGATTATTTTGATTTTTGGCTCATCATCTTCACCGCGCACCAATCGCCAAATCAATTTGGCTAAATTTTCGATGGTAATTTCATAGGTATTGCCGATATTAAAGACCAAATTATTCGCTTCGGGCATTTCGATGGTGCGAATAATGCCGTCTACGTGGTCGCTGATATAGGTGAAGGAGCGTGTTTGTTGCCCGTCGCCGTGCAGGGGAATTTCTTCGTTTTCAAGTGCTTTTTCGATGAATACGGATTGCGGTCCGCCCCACCACGTTAAATTCTGATTGGGACCGTAGCCGCCGAAAAATCGCAACATGACAACGTCTATGCCGTGTCTTTCGTGGTAGCCAAAAAAGAGTTGCTCATCAAACATTTTTGAGATGGCATAAGCCCAGCGTTTTACATCTGGTGCGCCAATGACGAGATTAGAATCTTCGTTAAAGGGGAGGTCTTTGTTCTTGCCATAGACATCGGATGTGGACGCCGCGACGACCTTTGCCCTGTGCTTGATTGCCGCTTTAGCAACATTTTCTGCGCCTTTAGTGTTGATAAGCAAAGTGTCGAGGGCGTCGTTATAGCGCGGAATTTTGAACGCGGCGAGATGGACGATGACATCGCTTCCTGTGGTGACTTCTATTATCGCTTCTTCATCTCTTACGTCAACTTTATGTAATTTGAATTTGGGATGTGCTTTGAAAGTGGCGATATTTTCATATTCACCCTGTGACATATTATCTATGCCAACTACAGAGTGACCGCGTGCAAGGAGCGCGGTGCAAAGATTTGAGCCGATAAATCCGGCTACGCCGGTGATTGATATTTTCATA
>CAZAWS010000272.1:0-3439 GCA_964488755.1 uncultured Anaerolineaceae bacterium
GATTATACCCTCATCAAAACCCTGCGGTATAATCTCTTTGTAAAAAAACAACAAAAAAATCTGCCTAATCTGTGAAATCTGTGGATAATTCCATGAAAAAACCAACCTTCCGCCCCTACCTTTTCCCCACCCTCGCCCTTGCCATCATTGGCTGGGTTGGGCTATATTTCCTCATCAACTTCACCCTCCCCACATTGCTCCCGCGCTGGGCATTTTTCTTCCTCGCCACCCTTGCGCTCAGCGGCACTGCGCTCCCCATCGTTTACTTTTTTCATCGGAGATTTGCCGCAGAACTCCCGCCTGCCAGCGTCATCACCCGTCAAGCTTTGTGGGGCGGCATATACGGTGCCACCCTCGCCTGGCTACAACTTGGGAAAGTCGTCAACCTATCCATCATCGTTGGGTTGGCACTCGGACTAATCGCCATTGAAACTCTCATCCGTGTTCGAGAAAAATCTCAATGGACACCCCCAGAACTCGAAAATGACTAATTTACGCAACCTCCCCTCAATAGATAAATTACTCACCAGCCACACCTCCGCAGAATTAATTGCAGAATTTGGACGACCGCTGGTGCTGGATGCCCTCCGAGAAACATTGGATGAAATCCGAGCAAAATACGCGTCAAAAAGCGATGTACGCATCCCACCAGCCGCGACGCTCCTGAATTTAGCTGGATTCCGTTTAGACGCGTGGACGCGTCCCACACTTTATCCCGTTATAAACGCCACTGGCGTAATCCTGCACACCAACTTGGGGCGCGCCCCCCTCAGCAAAGCCACCCGAAAAGCAATGTCTTCTATAGGGCAAGGCTACACCACCCTCGAATTTAATATGAAAAATGGCAAGCGCGGCTCAAGGCTAATTCACGCCGAGTCCCTTTTGCAAAAAATCACGGGTGCAGAATCAGCCGTGATTGTGAATAACAACGCCTCAGCGGTCATGTTAATTCTCGCCGCACTCGCCAATCGGCGCAGAGTGGTAATTGCGCGTT
The DNA here is from genome assembly GCA_964488755.1 of uncultured Anaerolineaceae bacterium. Lineage (GTDB taxonomy): Bacteria > Chloroflexota > Anaerolineae > Anaerolineales > Villigracilaceae > Desulfolinea. Next base: position 995 of record CAZAWS010000272.1, read on the forward strand.
CCCAACTCATCGAAATTGGCGGCGGATTTAGAATCCCAGATGTAATGAAAAGCTCTGGCGCAAAATTGGTCGAAATCGGCACCACAAATAAAGTCCACTTAACCGATTATGAAAAAGCAATCGCAGAAGAACCGATTAAATTAGTCATGCTCGCACATCGCTCTAATTTCAAAATTATCGGCTTTACCGAAGAACCAGCATTGGCAGAAATTACCCAAGTTGCCCATTCTGCCGATATTCCCGTTATAGATGATCTCGGTTCTGGCACTTTGCTAAAAACAGAGAAGTACGGATTAATCCACGAGCGCACCGTGCAAGAATCATTAGAAGCAGGCGCAGACATCGTCTCATTTTCTGGTGATAAATTGCTCGGCGGACCTCAGGCAGGCATCATCGTTGGGCGTGCAGATTTAATGAAAAAAATCAAAAAGCATCCCCTCGCACGCGCAGTGCGCGCCGATAAAGTCGCCTTAGCGGGCATTGCGGCAACGTTGATGCACTATCTCAAAGACGAAGCCGAGCGTGAAATCCCCATCTGGCAGATGATGTCCAGCACCCAAGCCCAAATCAAGAATCGTGCCGAAAACTGGAAACAAGAACTGGGACGCGGAAAAATTGTCCAAGGAAAATCCGCGGTGGGTGGCGGCAGTCTCCCCGGAGAAACCCTCCCCACTTGGTTACTTGCCCTCGACATCGCCAAACCCGATAAATTTCTCGCAAAACTCCGCAAAGAAAATCCCCCCGTCATCGCTCGTACCGAACACAACCGTATCTTGCTCGACCCGCGTACGGTCTTACCCGAGCAAGAAGGGGCGTTATTGGTGGCGTTGCAGAATGTATTGAAGTAATTAGAGATTAGTGAAACAGGAATCAGGGATTAGTAAATCAGTCACCGACTGTCTCTAACCTGATGTCCTATCGCCCAATTACCTGATACCTAGTTTCCTGTTCCCTGATTTCTAACTATTGGAGTTCTCATGAAAACCAACCTAGACCAAATTATGCAAGACCGCAATATCGATGCTCTGCTCGTTCTCGGCGATGCAGAACATAATGCCCCCATGTATTATCTAACCGGTGGTGGGCACGTCAACGCGGCAACTTTGATTAAACCGCAGGGCAAAGACGCAACGCTTTTCTGCAAAGATATGGAACGAGAAGAAGCAAAAGCTACGGGATTAGAAACGCGGGTTTATAGCATTTACCCATTTAAAAAGTTAAGTAAGGAAGCCAAAGAAAAAGGGACAACGATTCTTGCTCTGCGTCTACAAAAAATGCTCACAGATTGTGGCGTGACCGAGGGGCGTGTTGGCGTTTATGGGCATACCGACTTGAGCGCATCTTTTTCTATGCTATTAGATGCAGGAAAATTAATACCCAAAATTGAGTTTGTCGGTGAATCTGAATCGGATTCAGTCTTTTTGCAAGCAATGGAAACAAAAACAGAAGATGAAGTGGCTAGAATCCGCAAAATGGGAAAAATCACAACCGAAGTGGTCGGTAAAGTGAAATCCTTTTTAGCGCATCATGCTGTAAATGAAGATGAAGTTTTGATTAAAGAAGATGGCTCTTCCCTACGCATTGGCGAAGTTAAAGCAAGAATAAATCTCTGGCTCGCGGAGCGCGGTGCAGAAAATCCTGAAGCGACCATCTTTTCCATCGGCAGAGACGCGGGCTTTCCCCACTCTGTGGGGACGCCTGAGGACGAACTTCGTTTAGGCAAAACAATTATCTTCGATATTTTCCCCTGCGAAGCTGGTGGCGGCTATTTCTACGATTTCACACGGACTTGGTGTCTCGGTTACGCGCCCGAAGCGGAACAGAAACTTTATGATGATGTACGCGAAGTTTATGAAACTGTGATAGAAAAAATGGAAAGTGGGATGTCTTTTGGTGATTTACAGCGCATCACCTGTGAACTTTTTGAAGCGCAAGGGCATCCTTCGCCACTGAATACCGAATCCCCGCAAGAGGGTTATGTGCATAGCGTAGGGCATGGATTGGGTGTCAACATCCACGAACGTCCTTGGGCACGGATGGGGATGAAAGGAAATACACTTCAACCCGGTGTTATTTTCACCATCGAGCCGGGACTTTATTATCCCGACCGCGGCATGGGCGTGCGAATCGAAAACACCTATTCTGCGCGTCCCGATGGCAGTTTTGAGATACTAGCAGAGTTTGACTTTGGGCTGGTGGTGGAAATGGAAAGATGGAAAAAAGAAGAATGAAAGATGCTATAATAAGAGCATGAAAAAGTCACGGAGTGTTGAAAAAAAATACACCAAATTTAAATTAAAAGAACAAAAGACAGATTTTGCGTTTTGGCAAAGTCAGCCACCTACTAAACGCCTTGAAACGCTGGAAAAAATTCGTCTTGAATTTCACATGTGGAAATATGATTCTCAACCCAGATTACAGAGAGTTCTTTCAATTACTCAACGC
>CAZAWS010000273.1:0-3431 GCA_964488755.1 uncultured Anaerolineaceae bacterium
ATGAACCCTCTCCTCAACGCCATCCGCGCCCTTCCCATCTATACCGAAATACTCGATTCTGCAAAAAGCGGCAACGCCTTTGCTGGATTAGGATTGCCGCGCGCCGCGCGTCTCCCTATGCTTGCGTGCCTTCGGGAAGATTTGGGAGTCCCGATTCTTTTGCTCACCGACCGCGCCGATCGAGCTTTGGAATTTGCCGATGAGCTTTCTTTTTGGCTGAAAGATTCGCCGCGTTATCTTTTCTCGGAGCCGAATCCGTTATTTTATGAGGAAGCGTCTTGGGGCACAACGAATAGACGTGAACGAATCCAAGCCCTGACCGCTTTAGCCGCGTATCATCTTCCTTTTGCACAGAAACCAGAATCTCCACCTGTGATTATTAGCTCTACGCGTGCATTGATGGCGCGGACTTTGCCGCGGCGAGAATTTTTGAAAGCCGCTAAATTGCTCAAAGTTGGTGGGCAGATGCTCATCACCGCGTTGCTGGAAAATTGGGTAAGAATTGGTTACGAGCCAGTCAACACCGTTTTGGAGCCGGGGCAATTCTCTCATCGCGGCGGATTGCTCGATATTTGGGCACCCGCGGAAGAATATCCTGTACGCTTAGATTTCTTTGGGGATGAGTTAGACACAATTAAGAGCTTTGACCCTGCATCACAGCGAACAATAAATAATCTGAAAGAAATTCTCGTTACGCCCGCGCGAGAATACTTTTTGCCTACTCCCGATTCTCCACTCTCTACTCTCTCCTCATCTTTCTCCGAATTCCATATTCCCATTCTCCATCCCTTCCCTGCCAGTTTGGTAGATTACCTTCCACCTAACGCGTTGGTGCTGATTGATGATATTAGCTTTTCAGCCTCTACTGCTGATGAGATTGAAGAGCAGGCGGTCAAATTTAGAGAAGAAAGTGTTAAAGAAGAGACTTTAGATGCAGATTTTCCTGCTCCGTATTTGTCTTGGTCGGAGTTGGAAGATGCTTTACATAACCGCCCACGTTTGGAATTGGGATATTCTACAGCCCGCGCAGATATGCCCTCTGATTTCACTGCACTTCCGCGTTTTAGCGGGCGTTTGAAGCCTTTTTTTAACTTCCTTGCCGAAAAAGTCGTCAGCGGAGATGATGTTTTTGTCGCATCCCGCCAATGTGAGCGTTTGGCAGAATTATGGCGTGAAAGACATGCTTTTGAAGATTCTGAGTATAAATCACCAGCTTTTATTTGTGAGTCGCTTTCGGGTGGGTGGAGTCTCCCCCATCCTAGCCTTCCCCCGAAGGGGGAAGGGACTGGTTTCTCCCCCTTCGGGGGAGACGGAAGAGGGGGAACTACTCACTTAATCACCGATTCAGAAATCTTTGGCTGGGAACGCCCCCGCCCCCGTCGCAGACAGCGCGTAAAAGCCAACGCGCCCGAAGCCGTTTATGCAGATTTGAAACCCAACGATTGGGTGGTGCATATTGACCACGGAATTGGAAAATATACGGGACTCGTTCAGCGTGCTTTGGGAGGCGAAGAAGGGGAGTTTTTGCGAATTGAGTATAAGGGGGAGGCGAAACTCTACGTCCCCGTGTATCAAGCTGATCGAATAACGCGATATGTAGGGGCAGATGGCAGCACCCCAGCCCAAAGTCGGCTCGGTGCTGATGGATGGGATCAAGCCAAGAAACGCGTTCGTGCCGCTGTTGAAGAAGTTGCCGATGATTTGGTGAAATTATATGCCCAGCGCAAAATTGCGCGCGGATTCCCCTTCAATCCAGATTCTGAATGGCAACATGAACTTGAAGCGAGTTTCCCTTATGTCGAAACTGATGACCAAATCCGCGTTTTGGATGAGATAAAAGCCGATATGGAAGCGGCGCGCCCGATGGATAGATTATTATGCGGCGATGTGGGCTATGGCAAAACGGAGGTGGCGTTGCGGGCGGCATTTAAGGCGGTGACGGGGGGCAAGCAGGTAGCGATGCTGGCACCGACTACGGTGCTGGCGCAACAACATTTTGAGACTTTTCAGCGCAGAATGGGGACTTTTCCCGTAAAAGTGGAGATGATTTCACGTTTTCGCACGGCGCGGGAGCAGAGTAAAATTTTATTAGAGACATCAAAAGGTGGTGTAGATATTTTGATTGGCACGCATCGTTTGCTTTCGGGCGATGTGCTTTTTAAGGATTTGGGACTGGTAATTGTGGACGAAGAACAGCGTTTTGGGGTGGCGCATAAGGAGCATCTGAAAAAAATGCGTGCCGAAGTGGATGTGCTGACGATGACCGCCACGCCTATCCCGCGCACGCTTTATATGGCACTCACGGGGGTGCGAGATATATCAAATTTGAATACGCCACCCGAAGAACGCCTGCCAATCGTGACCCATATTGGTCCTTATGCGCCCAAGTTGGTGCGACAGGCAATTTTGCGAGAAATTGACCGCGGCGGACAGGTCTTTTTTGTGCATAATCGGGTGCAAACGATTTTGGCCATGAAGGCGCATTTGCGAAAGCTTGTGCCAGAAGCAAAAGTAGTTGTTGGGCATGGGCAAATGCCAAAAACTCAGCTTGAACGGGTGATGTCTGATTTTGTGGGCGGTAAAGTGGATGTTTTGCTCTCGACCACCATTATCGAATCTGGTTTGGATATTCCCAATGCCAATACGCTCATCGTGGATCGTGGCGATACTTTTGGTTTGGCGCAACTTTATCAACTTCGCGGGCGGGTGGGGCGTGGGGCGCGGCGGGCGTATGCTTATTTTTTCCGACATCGCAAAAAAATGCCCACCGAAGAAGGGCAAGCGCGGCTCGAAGTGCTCGCCGAAAACACTCAACTTGGGGCGGGATACACCATCGCCATGCGCGATCTTGAAATTCGCGGTGCGGGCGATTTGCTCGGCACGCGGCAAACGGGACATATTTCTTCGGTTGGTTTTCATCTTTATACGCGGCTTTTGGCAGAAGCGGTTGCAAGTTTAAAGTTTAATGTTGAAGGGAAGCCCGAACTCTCAGAACTTAAACCTGTCAACCTGCCAACTTTAAGCCTTCAGCCCGTAAATATCAATTTTCCCTTTGCGGTTGGCATCCCCGCCAGCTATATCCCCGATCAAAGTCTGCGCCTGCAACTCTACCGCCGCCTCACCAATATCGCCGATGAGTCTGAGCTAGACGCAGTTCGTTTTGAATTTATAGATAGATTTGGCGATCCGCCTGAAATGGTGGAGAATTTCTTCTATCAGATTTCCGTCAAAATGCGTGCAGAGGAAACAGGATTAGCCTCCATCACCATGAGCGGCGAGCAGATTGCCCTCCGGTTCCCGCCTCTGCCAGATGGGAAGCACCGGCGTCTCAAACGTGACCTCGGGCTTGGTACCCGCAGTGGACGCGATGCCTATTATTTGAACATCGGCGCGCGCAAAGATTGGCGGGGGTGGTTGTTGGGGGTTTTGGA
>CAZAWS010000274.1:0-3378 GCA_964488755.1 uncultured Anaerolineaceae bacterium
CGAACGTTAAAGGGACTAAAGCCCCTACTACGAGGAAATATCTTATTCACAGGGCAATTCTGTCCGCTCTGGCGGGATTCCCCCAAAGGCTTCAAGAGCGGGGATTCCGTCCCAAATTTCGGGGATGGGTAAACCTAGCGCATAGGCGGCTGTGGCGGCGGTGTCTGTGATGCTGATGGGGCGAGAAATCACAAGCGAATCTTGGCTTATGCCAGATACGATCCATGGGATTTTACGCTCTGAGGGTAATGAGCCACCGTGGTCTCTTTTATAGCCCCCGTGGTCGGCTGTGGCGATAATCAATGTCCCCTCTCGCAGATTGGCTTCCTCTAGCGCATTGAGCAAAACGCCGATGGCATCGTCTGCTTTTTGTGCGCCTAAAAGCTGGGTGGGAGAGAGCCATCCGTGGCTATGCCCAAGATGGTCTACTTTGGCGAAGTGAACGAAGGCTAAATCAAAGCCCTCTGCCAGAATCTGTGCGGCGACTTCGGCAACTTTACTATCGTTATCGCCAACAAATTCGTAAATATCGGTGTTTTCGGGCAAGGTGATTTGACGCAACTTCTTTTTCCCGACAATCATGACTGTTTTTAGTCCCGCATTATGCGCAATTTCAAAGATTGAGGGGGAGTTTGCAAAACCATTCTCTTCAGCATCTTCATTCCAATCTATGCCGTGTTTGTCGGGGCACATGCCCGTTAGCATAGAGGCGTGTGCGGGGAGGGTGGAGCTGGGAAGCGTTGTTTCGGCGGTGAGTGTATATGTACCTGTTTCCATGAAGTTTTCTAAATTGGGGAGTGAAGTAAGCACAATTGCTTCGGGGCGTAACCCATCTATGGAGATGATGAGCACCCGCTCATAGCTTGGGGGCGCAACAGTAGCTGTTGAGGGTGGGGCAGATGTTTGGGTTGCGGTATCCTGTTGAAACGCGGTTGCTGTCTCGGAGGGCGGCGTCTGAGACGCGGCAATTGTTGGGGAGGGAATCGCGGTTGAAGACGCGCATCCGTTGAGGAGGAGCAGAGCCGTCAATCCTAATAAAAATATCCTGTAGGGGCGACCCGTTTTATGAGAATAAGAACTTTTGCTTATTTGAAAAAAAGGCATGACTGATATTCCTTTGGCAAACTTTATAGGGTCGCCCTTACTCTGGTATCTCAAATTCTGTGGGGCCCGCGTAGCCGTGCTTTTCAGAAAAATAAATACGTCCGTAAGCACGCCCATCGCACCCGCCTTCATCGGTGAAGGTTATATTTTCTTCCCACAAACCATAAGAAGAAAATATGATTTCATCATTCTCACACGCCCAAATTTCGGCAAGGTAGAGCGGGGCATTTTCGTATTCTTCATCGCCCGCGTTCAGGCTTTGCCCGTACCAAGTGACGGTCACTTGCGTGCCATCACGGGTGATTTCACGCAGTGTGAGCGGGGCATAATAGGGCGAAAGGGGGAGCGGCGCATCATCGGGGTAAACGGGGGCAACGCTGAAAACATCGCCTTTAACATCCATGAGCGAGGCTTTTACCCAGCAAGGATTATCACCCCCAATGGCTTGGATTTGAATCCAGTTGGCATCATCTAGCCGCCCAATAATTTCGAGATTGCTCCCCGCAACCAACCCATATTTATAAAGGTAAGACGCTCCAGGACCATAGCGACAATTGGCTCGTTCTCGCACTTCGCCACGCAAAATAGCGTAAGTTGGGGTGATGGTCGGCGTAAAGGTGGGCGTGCTGGTGAGCGTTAATGTTGGCGTGGGTGTTGGCGTGATCGTAAATGTGGATGCGGGCGTATCGGTGGGAATCGGCGCCACTGTTTCACTCGGTGGGATAGGGGTAGGCGTTGGTGCAATTTCTTGCGGCATAGTGCAAGATACGAGCAAAAACAGAAAGAGGAAAAAGAGTTTTTTTTGCATGGCGATATTATACAGCGAAAGATATTTTTAACGCGTTGTTGGATGAACTGCCGAGATGCGCGTGAATTTTGGCTTGCGTGCTTTCAACCAACTTATGTGTGGAGTAGACACCTTCTTGCTCATTATAAGTTGCGCTTGACACATCCCCGTCTCTAACCTAGAATACCGCCAATATGACAAATCAATCTTTTTCCCGTTTCTATTTTAGCAACTTTTATTATGGCTTCCGCTCACGGTTGCCCTTGGTTGCGCTTAAGTAGACAGAAGAGTATTTATTCAGTTTGTTTTTAGAAGAGCGAGCCAAACGGCTCGCTCTTTTTTTGTCCCCCACCTAGCCTCCCCCAAAGTGGGGGAGGAACTTGTTCTCCCCCCGTTCTGGGGGGAGCTAGGCAAAAAGGAGTACTTATGCAAACTCGCGGCATTCGTGGCGCAATCACAATTAAAACAGATAGAAAAAAAGAAGTGCTGGACGCAACGCGCGAATTATTAAATGAGATTTTCGCTAAAAACCCTAATTTAAAGAAAGAAGATATTGCCAGCGCGTTTTTTACCACCACAGAAGACGTGTCATCCGCGTACCCCGCGCTGGCTACGCGTCAAATGGGCTGGAGCGCGGTCCCAATGATTTGTGCGCGAGAAATCCCCGTCCCAGAGAGTCTAGCGATGTGTATTCGAGTTTTAATTCATTGGAATACGGATAAAGAACAAGAAGACATTAAACATATTTATTTACGCGGCGCAACAAAATTGCGTCCCGATTTAGTTGAGAAATAAAAACATTTAGTACACGGATTTTACGGAAAAACTTTTTTTTTACAAAAGGAACAAAAACCTTAAGTTTTTCTCCGCGTAACCCGCGTTACTCCGTGTCCCCAAAAAAGGAATAATAAAAATGATGATTATCATGCGCTTAGGCGCAACCAAAGAAGAAGTAGAAAACGTGGTCGTCCGCGTAGAATCCTTTAACCTAGACGCTCATCTCTCTGGCGGCACCGAAAGAACCGTCATCGGCGTTGTTGGAGACGGTCGCCCTGTGGAGAAAGCATCCTTTATTCGTATGCCCGGTGTGGACAATATCGTTCCGATATCAAAACCCTACAAGTTGGCATCTCGTGAGTTTTATCCCAAAAACTCCCTCGTCCCCATCGGCGACAACCTTGTTGGGAACGGAAGCCGCATCATCATTGGTGGACCTTGCGCCGTAGAAAACCGTGAGCAAATGCTGGAGACTGCCAAAGCCGTCAAAGCCGCGGGCGCACATGCTTTACGCGGTGGCGCCTTCAAGCCTCGCACCTCCCCCTACTCATTTCAAGGCATGGGCGAAGAAGGGTTGAAACTTCTGTCCGAAGCGCGCGACCTCACAGGTCTGCCCATCGTCACCGAAGTCACTTCACCCGAGCTTGTTCCCCTTGTTTCGGATTACGCCGATGTGCTCCAAATCGGCGCACGGAATATGCAAAATTACT
>CAZAWS010000275.1:0-3376 GCA_964488755.1 uncultured Anaerolineaceae bacterium
ACAACATTTGCGCGCTCCCCGCAATAAAAAAGAAAACATATTAATACCTTTTTCATGTATAATAGGTGTAATCCGTTATGGATTTAATAAGATAAAACTTCTGCCGCCAAATTGCGGTCATAGCTATAAACGAATTTTCTGAAAAACTTTAGGGTTTACCTTTTTTGATTTTATTTGGGATGTCCATCTGCCATAAATGATGGGCTATGATGTGAGCAAGGAAAAAACATATAAATCGCACATCATACCTGACGAACTTAGTCGTCTCTATTTGCCTATTTCTGATTCTCTATAGGTTTACCCACAAACAGAAACTTTTAACAGTCGTGACCTCGTGGTAGGTTCACGACTCTTTGTTTTTAAGGATGAAAAAAATCACCGCCATCAAAACCCAGCATAAAAATATAGAAAGACTAAGTATATTTTTGGATGGGAAATACGATTTCGGGATCGCGCGTGTTTTAGCTGGGTCGCTACGAGTTGGGCAATTGCTCGGCGAAGAACAGATAGCCGCGTTAAAAGCAGACGATGAGCTTGAGAGCGCATATCTGAAAGCGATCAATTTTCTCAGTTACAGAGCACGCTCTTCAGCAGAGATACGCAAAAATCTACGTAAACATGAAATCTCAGAGTTGTGCATTGAGCCAACTATAAAACGCCTAGAAAAACAGGGTTTTCTCAACGATAAAGATTTTGCCGAAACTTGGGTAGAAAACCGCAACACATTTCGTCCGCGTGGAAAACGAGCCTTGACTTATGAACTTCGCCAAAAAGGAATCTCAAATCAGGTAATCGAAACTACGCTAGAAGAAATGGTCAACGAAGAGGAACTGGTTTATCAGGCTGGCAGAAAAAAAGCGAAGCAATTAGCCAGACGCAATCTCGAATGGCAAGATTTCCGTAAAAAATTAGCCAGCTTTTTAGCAAGACGTGGGTTTAATTACGGTGTCATTTCTCCCGTACTTTCAGTATTGTGGGATGAAATGAAAGAAAAGTAGGGGCGTACCCTCGTGGTCGCCCAAATGGACAGGGTTTAAAAAGATGTAAACCGAAGGCACGCAAGCTAAAACGCGTACGAATCGGGTTTCATCCTAAAAAAGAAAAATCGGACGGGAGTTCATAATCCCAATAAAAATAATAAACGAGGAATATCATGGAAATAGTAATAGGAATAATTGCCCTAATCATAGGCGTAGGGATTGGCTTTATGGTCAATCGCTATCTCAATGAACAAGAGCAGATAAAACAAAAAACAACTGCCGAAGATGTTATCAGCGGCGCTAAAGAGCAAGCGCGGTTAATTGAAATTCAGGCACGAGACGATGCTTTAAAGTTGACGAGAGAAACCGAAAAAGAGATTGCTCAACGCCGCAAAGAGCTTAACCAAGATGAAAATCGGATTCAGAATCGGCGTGACGAGCAAGATAAGCGTGCCGAAAATTTGGAACAGCGTGAACAGAAGGTTAATAGCCGCCAGAGTGCTGTAGATCGCCGTGCGAATGAGGTAGACAAACAACACGAAGTTCAAATGAAGAAGTTGCAAGAGATTTCGCAAATGACTAGGGAGGAAGCAAAGGAGATTGTGCTTGCCGAAGTGGAGAAGGACGCACGTGGCGATATGGCACGAATTGTGCGCCAAATTGAAGCCGAAGCCAAAGCAGATGGTGAGAAACGTGCTAGAAAATTAGTTGCAGATGCTATCCAGCGTGTGGCTTCTGAGCATGTTTCTGAGGTCACTTCTCGGCTTGTTCCGCTTCCCAATGATGATATGAAGGGACGGATTGTGGGCAGAAACGGGCGTAATATCAAAGCCTTTGAGAAAGCTGCTGGCGTAGATGTAATTGTGGACGATACCCCTGAATCTGTGACTATTTCTTGTTTCGACTCGGTACGTCGTGAAGTTGGCAGGCGGGCAATGATACGCCTAACCTTAGATGGTCGCATTCACCCCGCACATATTGAGAAGATTGTGAAGCAAGAAACCAAAGCGGTAGATAAAGTAATGGCAGAAGCGGGCGAACAAGCCGCTTACGATGCTGGTATTAGTGGCTTAAAACCCGAAGTTTTGCGTATGATGGGGCGGCTTAAGTTCCGTACTTCTTATGGGCAAAATCAATTGGCTCATGCTATAGAATCATCGAAACTTTCGAGCATTATTGCGGCAGAATTGGGCGCAGATATAGAAATTGCTAAATTGGGCGGTTTCTTGCATGATATTGGCAAGGCAATGGATCATAACCAAGAGGGCACTCACGCCCAGCTTGGCGCAGAATTTTGTAGACGCTATGGCATAAGAAATGAGAAGGTCTTAAACGCGATTGCTTCTCATCACCACGAGGAAGAACAGGCTTCGGTTGAGGCGGTTATTGTTGAGGCGGCTGATGCTATTTCTGGCGCACGCCCCGGTGCTCGCCGTGAAGATTTAGACGCTTATGTTAAACGAATTCGTGCGCTTGAAGATTTAGCGGCATCGTTTAAGGGGGTTGAAAAAGCCTATGCCATTCAAGCGGGGCGCGAGGTTCGTATTATTGTTCGCCCCGATGATATTGACGATTTCACAGCAGGAAAATTGGCTCGCGATATTGCCAAGCAAATCGAAGAGAATATGCAATACCCCGGGCAAATTAAGGTGATTGTGATTCGAGAAACACGGGCAATAGATTACGCAAAGTAGTGAAGTACCAAAGCGCGGAGAAAAATAAAAAAAGAGCCGGAGAGAAATCTTTGGCTCTTTTTTTGCACTCAGGCTCTGAGTGGTCTGTTGAAGTACGCGCGAGGTGGTTTGTTTATCTTAAAAAATCAATTCGCGATATTTTTCGCTAACTTCCCTAGCGTCTCCTAATGTTGTCAATTTTCCATGCTCCAAAAGAGCGGCTCTTTGGCATAAATCTTCAATCATATCAATATCGTGGGAAACGAGCAAAACGGTGGCTCCACTTTCACGAAAGGATTTCATTCTGTCGGAGCATTTTTCGACAAAAGCGGCATCGCCGACCGATAAGGTTTCATCAAGAATTAGAATATCTGGTGTCCACGCGGTTGCGACAGCAAAGCCTAGGCGCGCCGTCATCCCAGATGAGAACGTACGCAGGGGAGCGTTGATAAAATCACCGATTTCTGCAAAATCGATGATTTCCTGTAGTTTTTCTGTGACTTCGTGTTTGCTATGCCCTAGCAATGTGCCGTTAAGGTAAACATTTTCGATACCGGTCAACTCCGGGTGGAAGCCTGCGCCAAGTTGGAGAAGGGGGTAAACTTGTCCTTTCACCCAAACCCGCCCTTCGGTGGGGTATAAGACGCGGGCAAGCACCTTGAGCAGGGTTGATTTACCGGCTCCGTTTCTACCCAAGATACCAAGTATTTCCCCTTCTTTAAC
>CAZAWS010000276.1:0-3374 GCA_964488755.1 uncultured Anaerolineaceae bacterium
CGCGTTATTCGCTCATTCGCGTATAGCGTAGCGACATTTGCGTTAAAAACTTAAGACATAATTTTAATACAGCTGAACGCTTACCTTTTATCAAACGATCAGGTGGCTAGATTATCTTTCTGATCTGGATTTTTAGCCCGCGACGCGCGCGTGACCTCAACTTGGGTGCTGGTTAATACGCGTTTCTTTTAACGTGAACGTACTGCAAACCAGTTCCCCGCATCCATAACGAAATCAAGCCCAAATTCACGCGCGTTGCGAGATGTTTCATCCAAATCTGAAAAAATCTGCTACAATCTTTCTTATGAAAAACCTTTCCGAGACCTTCCTTCCTGCATTAAAAAACGAACTAAAAAAGCAAGTTGCGCGCCTGAACGAAGCGCATACCGCCGAATATCACGAAATGATTAGCTATCACATGGGCTGGGTCGGCGAGGGTGCGGGCGCAAAAGCGAGCGGGAAACAAATCCGCCCGTTCTTGCTTTTGCTCGCTGTATCTGCCAATGGCGGAGAGTGGCAAAATGCCTTGCCCGCCGCCGCGGCGATAGAGTTGATTCATAATTTTTCACTTTTGCACGATGATATTCAAGATAATGCCGAAACGCGGCGCGGACGCCCAACCGTATGGAAAAAATGGGGCGTGGCACAAGCCATTAACGCCGGAGACGGCATTTTTATTCTTGCCAATTTAGCCATGGGCAATTTAGAAGAAAAATACCCCGCTAAAATTGTTTTAGATGCCGAACGCACCCTGCAAGAAACCTGCCTGAGCCTGACGCGGGGGCAACATCTCGATATTGCTTACGAAACGCGTGCCGATATAGAAATTGGCGATTATTGGCAAATGGTTGCAGGGAAAACTGCCGCGTTGCTCTCTACTGCTACCGAATTGGGCGCATTGCTCGGTGGGGCAAATGAAAAGTTGCGCTTCACTTACCGCGAGTTTGGGCATTATCTTGGGCTGGCTTTTCAGGTGCAAGACGACCTTTTGGGCATTTGGGGCAATGAGGCAGAAACGGGGAAATCGGTCTCTAGCGATTTGCTAGAGGGTAAAAAATCTCTGCCCGTTTTATATGGGCTTGAAAAAGGTGGCGAATTTGCCAAACGCTGGCAAGAAGGTGCAACCGCCAAAGGCACGCTTACCGAAGATGAAATCCCCGAAATGGCGCGCTTATTAGAAGTTGAGGGTGCGCGCTTAGAAACTCAACGCCAAGCAGACCAAATGACAGAGCTTGCGCTCCACGCGCTACGAACGGCAAATCCACAAGGCGAGGCGGGCGATGTGCTTTTTGAACTGACAGAGCGGTTGTTGGGGCGGGCGGCTTGAGGGCGGGTTTGAAGGTTTGAATGTTAAAAAACTATCTCCCCCTCTGTCCGTAGGACAGAGGGGGAGATTAAAAACAAACAAAAAATCCCAGACACCATTTTGATGTCTGGGATTTTCATTTAGCACTAAAAATTATGATTATTTAGTATCTTGAGGTAGAGTGCTAGTCAGTTATCAAATTTTCCACAGATTTTACAGTTTTTTTCACTCTTTGTGTGATTTCGTGTAACTTCGTGGATTCTTTTTTTGAAAATACCTCAAAGTACAGTATTTATTTACGCGCGGTGTGCCAGCGCGGCGTGTCCTGCCGCCAAACGTGCAACGGGGACGCGGAAGGGAGAGCAAGAAACATAGTTCAAGCCGATTTGGTGACACCAATCAATTGAGTTGGGGTCGCCACCGTGTTCACCACAGATACCACATTCGATATTCGGGCGAGTCGCGTGACCTTTTTGAACGGTGATGTCCATGAGTTGACCAACGCCGGGGCGGTCAATGGTTTGGAAGGGGTTCATCGGCAAAATGCCATCTTCAACGTATTTGACGAGGAAGTTGCGCTCTGCATCATCACGGCTGTAGCCAAAGGTGAATTGGGTCAGATCGTTGGTGCCGAAGGAGAAGAATTCGGCAGTTTTGGCAATCTCGTCAGCGGTTAAGCCAGCGCGGGGGATTTCGATCATGGTGCCGAATTTATAGGTAAATTCAACGCCTTTGGTCTTCATCACATCTGCGGCAATCTCTTCCAATTTGGGTTGAATGAAATGCAATTCGTTGACGTGGCCAGTCAACGGGATCATGACCTCGGGATGTGGCTCGAAGCCTCTCAACTTCACGTCCGCGGCGGCTTCGAAAATGGCTCGAACTTGCATGGAGACGATTTCGGGCATCATCACGCTCAGGCGGACGCCGCGCAATCCCATCATCGGATTACTTTCATGCAAAGCTTCAATCTTGGCTAAAAGTTCTTCTTTTTCGGCAATATCTTCGCCTTTGATGCGCCCTTCAATTACTTCTTCTAAGAGTGCGTGAGCATCAGGCATAAACTCGTGCAATGGAGGATCAATGAGACGAATGATAACGGGGTATCCGCTCATGGCTTCAAAGAGTCCGTCAAAATCGGCACGTTGGTAAGGGAGCAATTTATCGAGGGAGGCTTGACGTGTTGCAATATCATCACCAGCTAAAATCATTTTTTGGACGATAGGAAGGCGTTCTGGCTCGAAGAACATGTGCTCGGTGCGGCAGAGACCGATACCTTGTGCGCCGTAAGAGCGAGCGCGGCGGGCATCTTCGGGATAATCGGCGTTTGCCCAAACTTGAAGACCCTTTGTGGGGTAGCCTTCTGCTTTGGCAACGCGAACACCTTCGGTTGCGGCGATTTCGTCAGCCCAATCGAGGAGGGTGAGCAAGTCCGTTTGTTCTTCCAAGTCTGGGGCAACAGCGTCCACTTTTCCTAAGAAAACTTCGCCGGTTGTGCCGTCTACAGAAATCCAATCGCCTTCGGTGACAGTTACATCGCCAGCGGTGAAGGTTTTTGCTTCCATATCAATCCGTACGGAAGATGCGCCGACAACACAGGGAATACCAAATTGGCGAGCAACAACAGCGGCGTGGGATGTAGCGCCACCTTCGCTGGTGAGAATACCTTTGGCGGCGAGCATACCGTGAACATCATCTGGCTTTGTGAAAGGGCGAACCATGATAACGTCTTGCCCATCTTCTTTGGCTTTCGATTCAGCAAGATCCGCGGTGAAATAAACACGACCAACAGCGGCACCGGGGGAGGCATTTACACCAGAGGCAAATTTATTTGCGGCGGCTTTTGCTTCAGCAACAAATTGGGGGTGGAGGAGGGTATCAACTTGGTCGGGAGCAACGCGAGTAATGGCTTCTTCTTTCGTAATCATGCCTTCATTTGCCATATCAACGGCAATTTTGACAGCAGACATAGCGGTACGTTTACCGTTACGAGTTTGAAGCATCCAGAGTTTACCTTTTTCAATGGTGAACTCAACATCTTGCATTTCGCTATAGTGTTGTTCGAGTT
>CAZAWS010000277.1:0-2087 GCA_964488755.1 uncultured Anaerolineaceae bacterium
CCCGCGCCAACGCCCTTTGCGGGGAGTACGGGATGGTTGGGTTATGTTGCCAATGTAGATGGCAATACCGATCTCTATATGATGAAAACAGATGGCTCTGAAAATACCCGCCTCACAGAAAACCCCGCGACAGATGATCACTTCCTTTTTTCACCTGATGGCACACAAATTGCTTTTGTCTCCAACCGAGATGGGAATTTTGAAATTTATGTAATGAATATAGACGGTAGTGGCAAAAAGAATATCTCTAATAATCCCGCCGATGATTGGGTTTATTCATGGTCGCCCGATGGCGAAAGGTTTGCCTTTATCTCTTCTCGAGATGGCAATTATGATGTTTACACAATGAAGGTTGATGGAACAGATATTATTCGATTAACTGATGACCCCAATGTCTCTAATTCTTGTGCGGCTGGTTGGTCGCCTGATGGAAAGAAAATTGCCTGGACCTATTATGATGGCAACGATGAGGAAATCTATGTGATGAATATAGATGGTTCTGAGAAAACAGCCCTTACAGAGAATGACGCGTTAGACCTATGCCCTACATGGTCGCCAAACGGAGACCAAATCGCTTTTATCTCTATGCGGGATGGCACTGAAGAAATTTATGTGATGAATGTAGATGGCTCTGAACAAACGCGTCTTACAGAATCATCCCCTTTTAGCACTTATCCAAGCTGGTCACCAGATGGCAGTTTTATTATTTTCAACACAGAGCGCGATGGTGCAATTGGCGAGATATTTACAATGAATCCCGATGGAAGCCATCAGACGCGTATGACAGATAATGATATCTCTGAGTTTTGGGTGCGCTGGCAGGCCGTGGCACCGTAACGCGAGATTTTTCTCGTAAAACGTATTTCGTAAAATTACGCAATACGTTTTACGAAATACGCGCCACTTCTTCATACCGAAAACAACTCACCAAATGGTCATTCACCATCCCAACAGCTTGCATAAAAGCATAGCAGATGGTGGGACCCACGAAGCTAAATCCGCGTTTCTTTAAATCTTTTGCCATCGCATGAGATTCTGGAGAAGTTGCCAGAAAATCTGCTTCTGATTCTACGCTGTTAACAATAGTCTCTCCTCCAACAAATCCCCATAAATAATCACTAAAAGACCCCAGATCTTCGCGCAAACGTAAATAGGCTTGTGCGTTTTTAATAGCAGAGTTTATTTTTTGTCTGTTGCGTACAATCCCCGCGTTGTTCATTAACTCGGCAATTTTCACATCATCATAACGCGCCATTTTTTTTGCATCAAAATCATCAAACGCCTGCCAATAATTTTCACGTTTTCGTAAAATTGTAATCCAACTCAACCCTGCCTGTGCGCCGTCAAGAATTAGCTTTGCGAGCAAAAGTTCATCATCATAAACGGGAACACCCCACTCTTCATCATGGTAGCGGATATAAAGAGGGTCGTCACCCGCCCATGAACAACGGTGCAATTTTTTATTTTGCATATTTTTACCTGTATTTTCTGAAGCGTTTAGACATAAGCTATCAGACTTAAGCTTTTTGCTCTAAATTAGCGAAAGTCTGGTCTCTTTAGATATATCTTAGACCTAAAGTCTGAGGGCTGTATGCTTACTATTTTCAAACTAAAATTACACGCACACCAAAATCTAATTTCATTTTTTCTACAAAAGCACCCTGTGCCTTTATATCAAAAAAGCCGTCTTCGTAGCCCTCTTGCGCTTTTCCTAAAACAAGCACCTCTACCCTCATCTCTTGGCACGTGGCTAAAATTTCATCAGTGATATTGCCCTGCCGCACATAAGTATCTGCCGAAAGTCCCTCAGTCGCGGCTTTTGCCTGCGCCATTAGCAAAACAAACTCCCCCATTCGGCTCAATTCTTTAGTAATGGTCTTTACACGCGCTTTACTCGATGTCATAAAAAGCTCAAGGCTAACAACGTATAAAAAAAGCAATAAAGCGGTCTCTTTTTTAGCCAATGAAATCGCATATTCAATCGTTTTTTCACTTTCAAGACCACCACGCACAGCACAAAGAATCTTCATTTTTTCCAAGCCTTTATTTCTTTCAAGCCTTTATTTTTTCCAAGCCTTTATTTTTTC
>CAZAWS010000277.1:2187-3335 GCA_964488755.1 uncultured Anaerolineaceae bacterium
CAAGCCTTTATTTTTTCCAAGCCTTTATTTTTTCAAAAAGTTCACCAAGCGGATTTAACTCAGCCACCGGCACCATTAAATTTTTCGTCATAGTTCTGCCATATTGATAAACTTTACTTCCGGCTGGCAACTCTCTCGCTTTTTTCCGGAATTGCGCCCGCGTCAGGTAACCTGTCAAAATCACACTCATCCCGTAAAACCAGATATTGCCCCATTCACTGGATTGGACGATATGCGTCTCGTCCAAATTGGGACTGTGGATTCCTATCCGCGCACGCGGCATTTTATTCACGTGAAGATAAGCGAGCGTGTGTAACCTTGGGTGCAGCTGGACGCGTTTCTGCGGCTCCAACGTGATACGCTCCGAAACAAAATTTCTGTTTATATCCTGCCCACCTAACTCAATAGAGAGTGTCTCATCACAATCGCTTTTCAGCACCAATTTGCCTAAAGAATACCAAACCTTTGGCTTTGCCCAGTTCTTCGGCAAAGTGTGAATTAGATGAATCGGCTTCCCCACTTCCATCACCCTTGCCATATCATATTTATTTGTAGCGTTTAACCCCGTCAGAAAAGCAAAGATGTAAATGTCGCGTTCTTTTTGATGACTACCCACAAACTGATCGGATGGAATCAATGCCGCGGCATTGGTCAGCGGGCTTAGGTCACGCGCGAGGCTCTTAATCTGATTTCGGCGGGTAATGAAAAAAGATTTAATGTCGCATCTGCGCCCACCGAGAGAAACATCATATTTATCGGGGTCTGTAAAAGGCGTAGCCCCTTTCACATCGAAGGGAATCTGGTGCTCGCTAAGATAACGCCGAAATGCCAACTCCACCGCTACACCGCCCGCAATGCGCCTTATCCGCTTAGTGTTCGAGCCGCCCATACGATTGTATGTATGTGAAAATGAGCGACAAGCATAGGCGATACCACCACTGCTGAGGTCGGGCGTATAAGGGATGCGGATAAAGTCGGTTTTGGTGAGCATTTTTTATGGGAACCAAGTATGTTTGGATAAGAAGTTTATACCTTGTTGTGCGCCAAAGTTCAAGCAGTAAAAAACGCATAGGCATAAAAAAACAGACTACAAAAGTCTTAAAGACTTTTGTAATCTGTTTTTTCGTGAGAAAAGCTATGCTTTTATT
>CAZAWS010000278.1:0-3334 GCA_964488755.1 uncultured Anaerolineaceae bacterium
TTAGCGAAGATTAACGGTTCTAAATCTCAAGGATTTCAACCCAAAACTCATTTCCGACAGAGTTTACTATGCTACAAGGTCGCTAAGACGCAAGGGTTTCAAGTTTTTCGTGTAAGATTTTTTTGTTCGGCGAAGAGAAATGTTAAAGAAAACAGGACTTAAGAATAGCGCGTATTTTTTAAGATTTAAGGTATAATGACCAAACCTTAAATAAATGGACTTATTCCCAAGCGGGGAAAACGGTCAAATTTTGGAAAAACATAAAAAAATGGCACGTGCAAAAGAAATTGACGCAACAATTTTAATTATCGAAGGAAAACATCCAAATTTTCCTTCTTTTAATGTATCCTTACAAAAAAAAGGATTTGTTGTGCATGTTGCCAAAAGTGGAAAAGAAGCCTCAGATCAACTTGAAAAAATAGCCCCCGATATTTTGGTCGTCAATGCCGCCTCTATGCGTAGTAGCGGCATTCGTATTTGCAAAAAACTTCAAGAGCAAGATGAAGAACTTCCTATAATTCTCATCGTTGACCCAGACAGAAAGGTTAGTGACGATTCCGCCGCACTTGTTCTTCGACACCCTTTCACCATTTTAAAGTTGACCAACCGCATCAAGCCCCTGCTTCCCAGCGAGGGCAATAATATCTTGCATGTTGGCGCAATTCGTTTGGATATTGACCGCAAGCGTGTCCGTTGTTTGGGGCAAAACACACGCCTTACCCCTCGCCTTGTTGCACTTTTGCAAACTTTTATGGAACGCCCCGGTGAAGTAGTTGAGCGTGAAGAACTCTTCAAAAAAGTATGGGAAACAGAATACACGGGTGACACTCGTACCCTCGATGTTCATATTTCGTGGCTTCGCAAAGCCATTGAGCCAGCCCCCACTAAGCCTAAGTTCCTGCGTACAATTCGGGGCGTTGGCTATAGGCTGGATGTCTAAAAGAAAAAGCGACCATTGGGTCGCTTTATTTTTTTAAGATAGTTTGGTAACGCTCCCCAGTAACCCCCACTGCACGCACACAAATTTGATTGCCGATTGAACTCTCTATATTTATTTCTGGAGGGATTTCACCGCGACGTGCGGGGAGTATGGCTTGGGTGCCGCTCTTGAAGAGTTTCCCATCGTAATCTTGGTCAATGTCCCAATACGCGAGCTTGGACGCGTATTCTGCATGGATGCGAACGCGCGTCCCAATCAGTTTTGCGAAATCAACGTGCTTAAGTTTGGGGAGGGGGGAGGCGGTATCCTGTTCGAGATTGAAAGATGCTCCTTTTTCGGCAAGCCTGCTGAGGGTTACGCGTGTTGCTTGCCAGGTGGCATCGGTGGTGATGAAATTGCGTCCCAAATCTGCCGAAACGCGCGCGGTTGTTCCCGATCCGCAGAAAAAATCTGCCACTAAATCGCCTTTGTTGGATGATGCTTTGATAATCCGTTCTAACAGGGCTTCGGGTTTTTGAGTGGGGTAGCCTGTGCGTTCATTGTGCAAGCGTGCCACAACGGGGAAATACCACCAGTCTTCGGGCACTTTGCCGCGTTTGAGATTGGGCATTTTGCCAAAACCCGCTTTTTTAGATGATTTGAAAGTTTTAATCGTGTTTTCGTTGTAGGGAACGCGAATATCGTCTACGTTAAAGGTGTAATCTTTTTTATTTTTGACGTAAGCGAGAATGGTGTCGTGTTTGCGATTGAAGGCACTTTTGATGGGGGAAGGACCGTGATATGTCCAGATGATTTCGTTGTTGAGGTTCTCTGCGCCAAAAATCTCATCGAGCAGGATGCGGGCGTAGGCGTTGGCGTGCCAATCGAGATGGAGGTAAAGTGTGCCGTTGGGGGACAGCAAGCGGTACATGAGATGGAGGCGTTGGTAGAGAAAATCAAGATAGGTATCGAGATCGTTCCAATTGTCTTGATAGCCAGCTACGGTTTCCCACTCTTTTGGTTTGCGAGAATCTTTGTCTCTGCCTATGCGCGCTGAGAATTTGCGATTTGTGAAAAATGGCGGGTCTATATAGATGAGATTGATATGCCCCTCATATTTTGGGAGCAAGGTGGTCATAATGGCGAGATTATCGCCGCGTATTAATCTGCTTTGGGGAGGGGATGTGGCATTGATCCACGCGTCTGTTTTGAGGCTGGCGGGGGTGGTTTTGCGAAGTTTTTTGTTTTTCCAAGTGAGTAGGGGCATTTTAGGTGTTCAATTGGTAGGGGCAGACGCAAGGTACTGCCGCCCCTACGTTTAACTATAAAAGATATTTACCGTTGTTCCAAATCCGCGCCTATAAAGTTGGGGACCATCGTGAATGGGGCGTAGCCAGCGGAAGAGCCATTTGGCATCTGCACAAGTCATATTAATGCATCCGTGACTCATCGGAACGCCGTAGTTATCGTGCCAGTATGTGCCGTGAAAAGCGTGACCGTGTTCGGTGAAGAAGCAAGTCCACGGAACGCCGGGGAGCACGTAGGCTTCTAGATCAGAAACTAAATCGCCTGTGCCCATGTGCTTGGAGGGCATTTTTTCTCGGATATTGAAGGTGCCGTCAGGTGTTTTCGTGCCGATCCCTGAGGGCTGAAAGCTATAAATCATACCAGAGGAGATGCTTGCTTCAAAGACAGGTTTGTTGTATTCGTAGGCAAATACGCGTTGCGTAGTGAGGTCAACATCAACATATTTGTCAGTAAAATCTATTTCGGGGGAGATTGGGGTGATTTCAGAGGGCGGAATCATTCGCAAATGGGCAGGTTTAACATGATAGGGCGTGCCATGCAAAAGCTCATCGTAAATACGATACCAAAGTTCGCCATCGGGACCTTCTTCTAATCCGTCTACCCAATGTACGGATTCATAGTAGAGACGGTATAGCGGTTCCCATGTTTTTTTTGTTTTGACAAAGCGCATAGCGCGTGTATAGGGGACAGAAACTTCAGCGAGATAACGCTGATCTTCTTCAAAAACAGTTTGGGTGGGGTTATAAAGCACTTGCACACGTTGCAAACGTGCTCTATGTACATATCCGCCCCAAACGCGATACCAAACGGGATTATACGCGGGTTCTTTTACTGTTACGGTTTCGTAGACGGTGAGCAAGTCATCTCTATACCATTGCCCCACAATGCGACTCTCATCATCAGGCTCTTTGTGAACACTAATCGACCCACTCGCAACGCGCACTAACATTCGATCTTCAAAAAGACCGAAATTGCCTTTGGCAGGTGAAAATGCCATCGTGCCAAGTCCTAGCGTACTGAGTTTGAGAAAGTCTCGTCTCGAAATATTCGTCATAATAATTGAATTCTACCTTATTTTGATGAGTTGGATAGGTGAAAAATAGGCTG
>CAZAWS010000279.1:0-3298 GCA_964488755.1 uncultured Anaerolineaceae bacterium
TTTTTTAGTTAGTTGATAGTTGTGTTTTTAATTTGAGCATGATTTTTCATTCTTAAACTGTCAAATTCTAATGCGAAAAGCACGAATATTTTAAGATTTTTTTCACGTTAGAAAGATGATATTTTATCGTAAGCGTTCAGCCATATTAAAATTATGCCTTAATCTTTCAACGCAAATGTCGCTACGCTATACGCGAATGAGCGAATGACGCGAATTCTTAATGTTTTTGCTATATTTTTTCAGAAAACTCATACGTTTTCGTCATCTTCGCACAAAAAAACAAAAAAAGTTTTTAAAATCCGCGAAAATCTATCTAATCCGTAAAATCCGCATTCTATTTTGAGTCCCCTGAACGCTTACGATATTTTATCTTCTACAGAAGGCTTTCTCGTTCACTATTAGTTTTTGATGGTTTTAAAAATGCGAAATCATAACTATTGAGTTAGTTTGTTGCTGTTGGGGAAAAATCTTCGTACTCACTTTTCCAATAGCGGGCGATTATACCCTATCGTTCTTCAATCGTCACGCTGATTAAGGTGTCGCCGAGGGGAAGAGTTTCTCCAAATTGAGGGTCACGCGGAGTGAGTGATTCTAGCACTTCCATACCGCTGAGAACTTGCCCAAAAATGGTGAATTTTCCATCATAGGCGGGGATTGCATCATAGCTGATGAAAAACATACTTCCATTTGTTCCTGTACCCACATTCTTCATGGCAACAACACCCGGACGATTAAAGGAAAGCGTGGAATCAATCTCGTTTTCAAAATAATAACCAGGGTTTCCGCGCCCCGTTCCACTGGGGTCGCCCGTTTCTGCAAAGTAGTCAGGTAAAACGCGGTGAAAACTAACGCCATCATACCAGCCTTCTTTGGCAAGAAAAACAAAGTTATTAACCGTATGCGGGGCTTGTTGAGGATAAAATTGAATAACTATTTCACCCTTCTCCGTTTCTAAAGTTGCCAAATACTCTTTTGAGGGGTCAATCACCTGTGGCGGACAATTCTCAAATTGTTTTTCTCCCAAAGCATATAACCCAACGATAGTATCCAAGGTATTAAAATCAAGCAAGCCATCATGTATTTGCCCATTAATAAGCAAAAAAGGCGTAAAGGGGATGCCAATCTCTTGCCCGTCAATAAACGCTTGTCGAACGCGCACCACAATCTCTTCACGTTGCATATCGGCTAATAATTTTTCTGAATCTATACCAATTGCGTCCGCTTCTTCTGCCAGCCAATCTATAAAACTCGCTTCGGTGAGCGGTGCCCAAATCTCTTGTTGCTCAAATAATAACGACTGCATTTTCGGAAATTCCCCCTGCAAATCAGCGGCGTGAACGGCATGGGCGGCAAAGCCCGCCTTCTCATGCCCTGGATTTGTAACCATCGGAAAATCTCTGTAAACAATGCGCAATTCTTCGGGATATTTCTCTCTAAGCGCGCCCAAAACTGTATAAAACTCAGCAGAGGCAGGGTCTTGATAATCTGCATAGACGATGAAGGTAGTCGCCGCATCTTCTCTACCTAAAACCATGTCATTTTCATCAATAGGGGGGAAGAGGGATTCAACTGCCGCGTCTGGCGTGGGGAGGCTTGATATCGTTCCACAACTTTGGGGTGCGGACGTAGGCGTGCTTGCTAGCGAGCCCGTCGTAAGCGTAGATTCGGCAGTCACCGCGGGTGCAGTGGATGTAGGTGTAGATGGCGCGCAAGCTGTAAGGGCAAGGGTGAGAAATAAAAAGATGAATAATTTTTTCGTTTTCATAATATCCACAATTATTGTGATTTCAACTCAAAGTCTGGAGGCTGAGAACTCCATTATTCCACCAATTCTAATAACTCTTCATAAGAACTCACCCACATAATGGTATGCACAAAATCTGCGAGTGAATCGCTTTGCTCACGAAGATCACGCACAGCGGGGCCCACAGGGTCTTCGCCCGCCGCACCACCAGGAATATCGGCGTAGGCACCATGAAAAGCAAAATAGGCTTGATTTAATTTGCGAATTGCATAACCGTTTTCCCACATAATTTGACGGCGTTCTTCCATATACGCTTCGGCTTCTTCTATTTTCCCTTCGGCGAGAAGTTCATCTACATGCAGGCGTGTTTCGTGCATTTCGGTGCGAAAGTCGAAGGGATCGGGATCAAGGTCAACGCCACAAGGCGGCTCATTGAGGGCAAGCAAGCTGACACGCGGGCGTTCCCCTCCTTCCAAAAGTTCAGGGTAATCCCGCGCTAACGCTATCTGAGAAATTTCGCCACCGACTATGGAGGCAACGGTCTCGTTGATAATGCGCATTTCTGGAGACGAGCTGTAATTCCATCCCAGTGGATGCCACTCGAGATAATTATGCGTCCACTCATGGGCTATTGTATTTAATGTCCAGGGTAAATTTGTTGTCCGCATCCCCATTGTGGGATAAATCCCAACGCCGCCCACCGGCACAATAAGCGCGGAGACGTTTAAATCGGTGGAAATTTGCTCTTCTAAAGCATCTTGTTTATCTACAGGGAAGTCGGCAAGAAGCATAATCCCATCATCTTTGCGGATGATGTGACGAGGAGAAATAACGAGATACATCGGCAGGGTAGAAATATGATAAAGCGGGCGCGGAAGCGGTTGCCCGCCTGTTGTGAGGTTTTCGCTCGCCAACGCAATGGTCACTTGTCCTTCTAGCACAGATTCGGCAAAAGGAGCGAGCTGATGTTGCTCTGTGTAAAGTGTGTCGAGGCGATCGCGCAATTCTTCCGATTCTTCTTCGGGATCTGTAATTTCTGGGTTGGTATATATTTGCTCTAGCTCCCACTCTGCGTACAAAACCTGCTCCATTTGCTCAAAATAATCGGCGACAATCTCTTTTCTAGTTTCGCTCGCTATATAATGAGGGCTATTTATTGTGGCTTGTTCTAACTTTATCCACGCGGCATTAAGTGCCCAATCTGCGAAGTCAAATTCGATATTTTGTGTATACGCATCATATTTATTTGCTTCTGCTGTAGGCAAAACGGTACTGCCCACCAAGAGGAGGGAAAAAAAAGCTAAAATAATGAATCCGTAAAAAAAATTATATAAGCGATCAGACATAGGGAGATTATAGCGCAAAATTCTTTAGGGGTAAGCTCTGGGTAATTGGCAAATCTTTTTGTAAGTGTTCAGGAGTTTCAAAATAGAACACGGATTTTACAGATTAGCCAGGTTTTCGCGGATTTTAAAAACTTTTTTGTTTTTTACATGTGCAAAGATGACAAAAATATATAAATTTTCTGGAAAAATACAGCAAAAGCATTGAAAA
>CAZAWS010000280.1:0-3298 GCA_964488755.1 uncultured Anaerolineaceae bacterium
AAAGAACTCAAAAACGCTACAAAACTTATGGCAAAAGATAAATTCAAAACCTACTTAAATGGAAAACACACCATCTATCACGGTGATACATTGTCTGTATTGCCAACTCTTGAGGATGCGAGTGTTGATCTTATCTTCGTAGACCCTCCTTATAATATCGGCAAGCGTTTTGGGAATTTTATTGATAAATGGTCATCCGATGAAAATTATATAGAGTGGGCTAAAAAATGGCTTGATATATGCCTTCAAAAATTAAGTCCAAGAGGAACAATCTATATCATGGCAAGTACTCAATCTATGCCTTATATAGATACTTATATTCGCGAAAAAATGACTATTCTCTCAAGAATTATTTGGTATTACGATAGCTCAGGCGTACAAGCTAAAAATTATTATGGCTCATTATACGAACCTATCTTACATTGCGTAAAAGACCCTCAAAATTACACGTTTAACGCAGATGAAATTCTTGTAGAAGCAAAAACGGGGGCAAAACGAAAACTCATCGATTATAGAAAAAGTCCGCCACAGCCATATAGCACCACAAAAGTACCAGGGAATGTATGGGAGATTCCGCGCGTGCGCTATAGAATGGCAGAGTATGAGAAACATCCCTCCCAAAAACCTGAAACCCTTTTAGAGAGAATTATTAAAGCGAGTAGTAATCCAGGCGACATTGTCTTAGATCCGTTCGCAGGGACATTTACAACATCCGCAGTAGCCAAAAAACTTGGGCGCAAATCAATAGGTATTGAAGCCCAAGAAGAATATATAAAAATTGGCCTTCGCAGAGTAGAAATAAGTTCAACTTATGAAGGTGAAAAACTAGAATCTCCGCAAAAAAACTTTGGTTATTCAAAAAGAAAATTATCAGCTCAAATGGAATTGGGAGTATAAAAACAGTGAAAGAGCACGAATTTACCTCTGTAATTAGGGATATGTTATTTGATGAATTTGGGGAAATATCTACTGAAATTTTTGAAAAAAGTCTACTCATTCAATATCTAAACGAAAAAACGGTTTCGGCTTCTCGCGGTTCAAAATCACGAGCCTCTTTTGGTAATATCTATGCTCTTTATGTTTTGATAGAAGATTATATCCAGCAGGGCTATCATATTAGTAGAGATTATGAAGGTGCCGAAGGAGCAGCCTTTAGTGACCTTCTTCAACGACAGAGAGAATTGCCTTTTGGGAGCAAACTTCAAAACCATGCGCTAAATCATCGCCTAAATCAAGAATTTCTAAAATACTTTCCCTTAGCCGAAACACCGCCCATTCTCCGCGATCCAGAGACACATCGTTATTGGATTAATGAATATCTCCTAATTATTGAGATTAATGGTAAAGAATACCAACTCGCGGGAATTCTTCTGAAAATAATTGAGGCTTATATTGATTCTAAACAAGAATCTCTTCAATCTTTTATCCAAGATTGTGAAAAAATGCAGAAATTCTCTACCGAGAAACCTGACAAGGTAATAACTTTTGTCTCAAGTCTCCTGCGCCCAAATGTTGATGCAAGGATTTTTGAAATTGTCAGTTTTGCTATTCTAAAAACACATTACGGAGATAAATCTATTTATTGGGGATGGGAATTAGAGAATATAGAAAAGGATACATTAACTCTATATAAAACAGGACGAACAAACGCCAATGATGGAGGCATAGATTTTGTCATGCGCCCTCTTGGTAGATTTTTCCAAGTCACGGAAACACTAGATCTTAAAAAATATTTTCTCGATATTGATAAAGTACAAAAATATCCTCTCACTTTTGTTGTAAAAACTGAACTAGACATCTCCGAAATAACTCAGAAAATTAGAAAACAAGCAAAAAAACAATATCCTGTCCGCTCTATTATCGAACGCTATATGACAAGTATTGAAGAAATTATTAATATCCCAATTCTTTTAGAACAATTAGAGGAAATCGCCAAATCTGGGAAAATTCAAAGTGTAGTAGATGAAATCATAAAACACAGCAGGGTAGAATTTGATATTGAATTATGAAAATCATCGCCATCGCCATGTCTCGTATTCCCTCGCCAAATGCAAACGGCATTCAGGTAATGAAAGTCTGCCACGCCCTCGCTCAACTCGGTCACGAGGTCATTCTCCTCGTCCCCGATATGGAGCCGTGGGGGTCAACGCGTGCAGAAATCAGCGAGCATTATGGGCTGGAGAAAAACTTCGAAATCCGTTGGATTAGCACAAAATCCCGCCGCACATTCACTTGGCGCGCCCTCCGTGAAGCCTACAAATATGCCCCCGATTTAATCTATAGTTGGTCGCCCCAAAGCACCGCTTTTTCCCTTTTGCACCGTCTCCCCACCATCCACGAAATGCACGAGCCGCCGCTGGGACGTTTTGGTCCTCTGTGGTATCGCGCTTTCCTCCATCTCGGCGGGAAGAAGCGTCTCGTCACCATCACGCGTGCCTTGCGGGATTTATTGGATTCGGATTATGGGATTCCATCGGACGTTATCGTTGCCCCCAATGGCGTAGATTTAGACCAATACGGAACGCGCGTGACCCCAGAACTTGCTCGCCGTGAGTTGGGCATCGGAGAAGCCCCAACAGTGTGCTGTACCGGTCACCTCTACGCGGGGCGCGGCGTGGAGACATTTCTGCGGTTGGCAGAAAAGAGCAAAGGGACAAACTTCCTGTGGGTCGGCGGGCAGCCTGATGAAGTCCACGCGTGGCGCGGACGCGCATCCGATAGAAATCTACAAAACGTCAAATTTACAGGATTTGTCCACAACGCGCAACTTCCCCTCTATCAATCTGCCGCGGATATTCTCATTGCACCTTATGAAAGTAAGATTGCTGGCTCCAGCGGCGGGGATTCGGCATCCGTTGCCAGCCCGATGAAAATTTTCGATTATATGGCGGCAAAACGCCCCATCATCACCAGCGACTTGCCCGTCATCCGCGAAGTGCTGGATGAGAAAAGTGCCATCTTCTGCCCGCCCGATGATGTGAATGCGTGGCACGCCGCAATCACGCGCCTTTTGGCTGATGATAGCTTACGAGAAAAGTTAGCAGAGAATGCTTACGAGCGAGTGAGAGAATTTGCTTGGGTGGAACGTGCAAAAAAGATTTTGAGTGGGTTTTAACCCGAAGATGAACCAGAAAATAAATATCAAAAGCGGGCCGAAAAGCCCGCTTTTGATATTCCTGTTGTACAATAAAAGCACAGTTATTCTCTCAATATACAAAGGCAGAAGATGCTCATTTTCATAGTTACGTTACTAATCCTATCTGGCACTATCCTTTTTTTTCTAGGGGTAAATACTTTA
>CAZAWS010000281.1:0-3291 GCA_964488755.1 uncultured Anaerolineaceae bacterium
TTTTACTTCGTATAAATCTCTTCTTTCAACATCTTCCCTAGGCGTGCAATCCCCTCTCTAATTGTATCCGGATCTGAGAAGGAGAAATTAAGGCGCAGGGTGTTTTTGCCATCGCCGCCTGGGTGAAAAACTGTGCCGGGGACATAAGCAACTTTTTTCTCTACAGCTCTATCAAATAACTCCGTTGCGTCTAAGCTGTCAGGCAAGGTGGCGAAGAGAAACATCCCCCCTTTAGGATGCGTCCACGTAACTTCGGTGGGGAAAAATTCTTCCATTGCCTCAAGCATTGCATCGCGCCGTTCTTTGTAGGTAGCACGAATAATTTTGACATGCTCATCTATAAAATCATTCTTGCTAATCTCGTGAACGATTATTTGGTTAAAACTGGATGTGTGTAAGTCGGCACCTTGTTTTGCTTGCACCAATTTGCGAATAACGTTCTCTGCCGCAATTGCCCATGCAATACGAATGCCGGGCGCAAGGAGCTTAGAGAAAGTGCTGAGATAAATGACATTGCCATCATAAGAACCGCCGTCTTGTCCGCGATATTCACTATCTACAACGGCTACGGGGGGAAGATGCTCGCCCTCAAAACGGATTTGTCCGTAGGGGTCATCCTCAACGATTGGCGTGCCATAGTGATCAGCCAGCCGTACCAACTCTTGCCGCCGCTTAAGGCTTAAAGTTACACCGCTGGGATTTTGGAAATTTGGCAAAACATAGATGAATTTTGCCCCTGTGCGGAGTGCTTTTTCAAGCTCTGCGGTAATCATGCCTTCTTCATCCATCGGAACTGGAACATAATCTGCGCCATAAGCATTCCATGCTTGGAGCGCACCGAGATAGGTGGGGTTTTCAACGATGATTTTATCGCCACGGTTAATGAAGAGCCGCCCAATTAAATCCAGTGCTTGTTGAGAGCCTGAGGTGATAGAAACATTATTTGCACTCACTTTCAACCCATAACGTGCAGAACGTTCGGCAATCATTTCACGCAAAGGCAAATACCCTTCGGTTGTGCCATATTGCAAAGCTTTTTCAGCACGTTCAACGAGCGTACGGTTTGCCGCCTCTTTAAAACGCTCTACAGGGAAAACTTTGGGGGCAGGCAACCCCCCTGCAAAAGAAATAATATCTGGCTTTTGGGTTAATTTTAATATTTCACGAATAAATGAACCTTGCATTGATTTTGTACGATGGGCGTAACGATATTCCCAGAGTGTTTGCATAAGATCTCCTTATAATTGAAACCAGAAACAAAAAGACCTGATAGGATTACAAAAGCCCATCAAGTCTTTTTGGATTTATGGTTGCTTAAAATAGATAAAACAAAAGAATGTGTCCATGCTTTTATTATAGCAGGACGCACAATTTTTTAATCATCATTCAGCCTGACAATAATCAGAAAAAAATCATTTCACCGTCACCCACACGCCGAGGAATACCAGCGCCAAGCCCAAAGCACGCGTGAGGTCGAGCGGTCGAAGATGGGCACCAAATAAACCATAGTGATCCAAGATGACGCTAACGAGCAACTGCCCTGCCACAATCAAAACAACAGAAGGGGCAACGCCTACGAGTGGCACCATATAGCTCATTGCAGCGATGACGCCTAATCCCAATATGCCAGCAACTAAGGCATACCACGGCACTTCTCGCCAACGAGATAAATTTCTGCCGCCCAAAAAAAATAAGGGGATTAATGCCGCAATAGTGCCCCCAAGGTGAATATAAAAAACACTCTCTAAAGTGCCTATTTTTTGACTCATTAAACTAGCAAGCGGTCCTTGCAACCCAACCGCCATGCCACCTAGTAAGCCAAAAAAGATAACCGTCCCCAAAGTACTCATCGCTACTCCCTAATTTCGCCATTTGGCATAATTACACCTGTCATAATCGCATCAAAAAGAATAGCATTGCGCAAATCGGCATCTTTCAAATTTGCGCCTTCTAAATTAGCATCCTTGAAAACTACTCCCTGCAAACTGGCACCTTTCATATTACAGTTGCGTAAATCTGCTTCTCGCAAATCAGAATCTTGCAAGTCGGCATTTTCTAAGCAGGCATCTCGTAAATCAGCTTTTCTTAGGTCAACATTTAATAATTTTGCTTCTGTTAAATTGACTTTTTTCAAATTGGTTTCTTGCATATTCACTCTGTCAAAGTCAATGCTCTTTAGGTTTGCCCCTTCAAAATTAGCTTTTTCAAAAACGGTTTTTTTTGCGAAAGCTTTTTCTAAATCTGCCCCTGAAAGGTCTGCTTCTGCCAAGCGAGCGTCTTTAAAACTTACTTCTCGCAAATTACAGTTTTTATAATTGGCTCTAAAAGAATCTGATTTGTTTAGCATCGCCCCATTCAAATTTGCCCCTTCTAAATTTGTCTTTTTCAATATAGATTCCCGTAGCGTGGCGCGTACCAGCTTTGCCCCTTTCAAATTAGCCTCTCCAAGATTTGCCCCGCTTATTTGCGCATCGCTTAGGTTGGCTTTTTCAAGATCAGCACCGTCAAGATTTACGCCGCTTAAATTTGCTTCAACTAACCATAAGGGACCTGGACGATTTAGCAAATCAAACACTTGGTGCATTAGAAATTGTGTCATTTGTAATACTCCTTTTTTTAATAAGGCTTGAATTATACCCCTAATTGGATGCGATACCGATACGCGCGTGTTTTTGGCCGCTTGCCCTAGTGAACGTTTTTTTGATAGATTTGCGTTAGTAATCCCCCCCCCTATTAAGGCATATATGATGCAAACTAAGTATTTCTACGTCTGTTTTTGACTTTTACTGAATTTTCAGAGGGCTTACGCAAAATGCTAATAACGGGCATAATCTGGCGTATGACAAATCTTGATTTTCATTAAATACCCCTCTCTTTGCGTGAGCAAAATTCTGCTCCCTGCCCCACCATAAAAATTGCCCTTGACAACCTCCCCATTTAACCGATAATAGACCTTAACGCGAAGACGGAGAAAAGTAGTTCAACCCAAAACCGCTAGAGAGGCGTGGAGATATGCTGAAACTCCCGCTCGGCAAAAGTTGACCGAAGTTCCCTCCTGAGTTGTCTAAGTGAAAGTTTGCAAGTGATAAGTTTGCAAGTTGCGTAGTTTAGACCGTAATCCCTACGTTATAAGGGCTACCGATGATAGTCGGTGTTGAGTGGATTTGTTTTCTCGCTCTGGTTTCGATACGCCCCTCTAAAAGAGTTCGGGCTACCCAACCGCCGCTAGAGACAAATCAACGTGGGTGGTACCGCGGGAAATTTCCTCCCGTCCCATAGTGGACGGGAGTT
>CAZAWS010000282.1:0-3285 GCA_964488755.1 uncultured Anaerolineaceae bacterium
AATTATATTGCAATTTCGTGCCTTCGTTTCTTTTTTTTTCAAAAAGCAAGTATAATCTTAGCAATCCTTATGAATGAACTACTATTGCAACTCACTTCTATACTAACAGAATCTCCCGGCAACTTGATTTACCATCTGGCTTTGGTATTTTCAATTATGGGGGCATTGCAAGTTGCCTTTAACCACTGGCGCATAAGCCACTTCCCTCAACTAAAACGAACAATACTTGGGCTATCGGTCTTACTATTTGGACAGCTCGTCCTTTTTATTATTAGCGCGTTATCTTGGCAAGGCTTTATAGACCCTTTATTGGTCTTGCCGCCTCTAGCGCGTGCAGCTAATCTATTTAGCCTAATTTGGATTGGATGGATGTGGCTTTTCCCCGAACCCAATCGCCCCGCCGATGCAGGAAACGCACTCTTAAGTGCGCTCGTTGCCACCGCCTTGACATTAAGTTATCTAGCATGGATACCGCAAGCCACTGCGCAGGCTTATAATACCACCCTCCAAGATAGCATTTGGCAGTTTTTGGCAATAGCCCTCATCATCGTTGCTGGAAGCGCACTCTCCATTCGCCGTCCCAATGGCTGGGGACAAGGTTTGAGCTTTATGCTCTTGGCACTAATCGGGCATAGCTTGCATCTTATTTTCGGTTATAGCGAGGGAGATTTTCCCGGCATTGTGCGGATATTTTATTTAGCCGCATTCCCAATTCTCCTTACCCTCCCGCAACGTTTCCCTAGCCCATCCGCCCCTTTAGCCAGCTACCATAGCCCCACGCTTGTGCGAAGTGAGGACGATCTTCCTTCTCGAGAAAGAAGACGTTATAGCACCGACCCCAAAACCTTTCACGCTTTGCTCTCTTTGGCTTCTGAGACAGATGCAAATAAAATCAACGATGCGATTACACGTGCCATTTCGCAGACCATGTTTGCTGATTTGAGTTTCTTGATTTATCTTAGCGAAGATAGTAATCAGATGGTAATTGCCAGCGGCTACGATTTGATTCGCGAAGAGAACCGCGAAGGCTCTAGCCTCAGCAAAGAAGCAATCCCCATGTTGGCAAATGCCCTCCAACGCGGCAAACCCTTACGCCTACCCCAAAGTAGCACATCACCAGACTTAAAGGGATTAGGCGATTTGCTCAACATAGCTAACCCTGGGCATTTGCTCAGCGCACCCATTATGACAGAGGGGAAAAAATCAATTGGAGGCATTTTACTTCTATCACCTTACTCTAATCGGCTGTGGGATGCGGATGACCAAGCATTCTTAGAAAACATCTCAGCCTCTTTGATATCGATTATTGAGCGCGGCCAAAAGCTAGATGAAATCAAACGCAGTAAAGAAAGAAGTGAAGACCTAGTAAATGAATACCGTTTCCAGATAGAGTCTCTCAGAGACGAAAAAAACGCACTCTCGATACAACTACAAGAAATTGAAAACGCCCCCATAAATGGCGAAGACCAAAGCGAAAAGATAGCAACCCTGCTAGCACTTCAAGAAGAAGCACAACGAGAAATAACAAGACTTCACAGAGAAAACGAAGAACTAAGCGCGCGCGACTTTGAAGCCACAGAAGAAAAGATGATTGCGCTCACAAGTGCAGGCTCAGAGCAAATTGAGCAAGAACTAAGAGCCTCCCTCAAAGAGGTTGCTCGCTTGCAAAATCAGCAAGCAAGAGCAAACTTACGCATTTTAGAGCTAGAAAGCACACCTCGCGAAGAAACATCTAATGAGCAAGCGGCTGTCATTGCCTCCATCTCGCAAGAACTGCGCCAACCGATGTCTTCTATTGTTGGGTACACCGACCTACTTCTTGGGGAATCTGTTGGTATTTTAGGCGCATTACAGCGAAAATTTGTTGATCGTATCAAAGCCTCTATAGAAAGAATAGGGAGCTTGGTAGACGATATTATCCAAGTCTCTACACTTGAACTCGATCTTTCAGAACTCAAAACGGAACCTGTTGACCTGAACGAAATCATAGACAAAGCGATGGCATATACAAGCAATCAGGCACGCGAGAAAAGCATCTCTATTCATCTTGAGTTGCCCAAAACACTCCCCCCCATTCATGCTGACGAAGATGCCATCCAGCAAATACTAATTCACTTACTGCAAAATGCGGGTGCCGCTTCTCCTGTAGAAGGCACAATCACCTTACACGTTCAAAACCACAAAGAAAAAGAGCAAGATTTTATCCTCATACAAGTTTCTGACACAGGTGGCGGAATTCCCTCAGAAGACTTAACTCGTGTTTTCTCTCGTCTATATCGCGCCGAAAATGTTCTTATTCAAGGCGTTGGCGATACTGGCGTAGGTCTTTCTATCGCTAAAACACTCACTGAAGCACAAAACGGACGTATTTGGGTTAATTCAGAAGACAATATCGGCGCAACCTTCAGCGTTATCTTGCCCATTTCCACATCCGCTATACAGAAGTAAGGGGGACACTATGCAAACCCCAAAACAACATGGCGTTAACATCCTTTTTGCAATAATTTCCCTTCTGCTTGTATTGGGCGGACTTTCAACCGTTTTAGCAGAAAACAAAATCAGCAACCCCGCGCCCATCATCACGAAGACGAGCACAGCCACGCTCGAAGCAGGAACGACACCCACCTCTAGCTTGATTCCATCTGCCACAGCCGCAGTCTCCCCATCAGCCACTCTCACCCTCCTTCCCCCAACATCCTGCCCTCCCCCCAGTGGCTGGATCGCCTATGTCGTCAAAATCGGCGACACTTTAGACAGCGTGGCTACACGATATGGCACGACTCCAGAAACCCTAAAAGAAGTGAATTGCCTAATTAGAGATGCGCTAATCCCCTCTACGCTTATTTATGTCCCTCCGACTGCCACATCAACCTACATTCCCTGCGGACCTCCCGCCAGCTGGGTTTTCTATACCGTTCAATCGGGCGATAATCTATATAGAATTAGCCTAAAATACCGCGTAACTGTTGCAAGATTACAACTGGCAAACTGCATGGGGGCTTCAACAAAAATCACTGTAGGGCAAAAACTCTACGTACCCAATGTGGCAACAAGCACCCCGCCCATTTATACAAACACGCCTTCCCCGCCTACCTCAACACCCGCCCCCAGTGCCACAGACTCTACCGCTGTGGCTACGTCAACCACAACAGAAACGAGCATTGCACCCAGCGAAACGAATACTTCTGTGCCCACATCTTCGCCTGAGCCTACAGCCACTGACACCGCCGAACCAACCGCCACAGACTAAAACCGCCGCCAGAAGAAAATATAAAAAAGAACTCT
>CAZAWS010000283.1:0-1594 GCA_964488755.1 uncultured Anaerolineaceae bacterium
CTGTCTAATCCGTAAAATCCGCGTTCTGTTTTGAAACCCCTGAACGCTTACCTATTTTGATCTCCCTGAATGCTTATAATTATTTTACAGAAACTTCAATTCTAAAAGGGGCAAGGGGCAGCCATTTCCACCACGTGGGCGTTATGGCAATTTCTGGTTCTGAAACTAAATCAAAATTTTCTTGTAAGTTTTCTATGGCATTTTCAGGGCTACGACCTTGTATGAGCGCGGTAACCTGTGCCGAAGGGATATTAGGAAGCAATTCTTGTTCCACATACATTTGCCAAGAAGTGATCCCCGCCTGATTGCTTTCAAAATCACTTGCAGGAGAGAGTTCTAAAGTTTTAGGTACAGCGGTAAACCCTGGCGGCATAGAAGCGGTGAGTGCCAACTGCGCTAATTCAGTTATGTCTACTTCTTTTGCGTATAGAAGCTGAAAAAGGGCATGAATTGTTAGCGTGAGCCTGTCACCCGTCTCGCCTTTGGGGGGAAGATAAACAGCCTCAAGAATTTCGATATCGCTGATAGTATCAGGGAAAATCAAATCGCCTTCAGCAAGCTCTTTTGTGATTTCATCTCCAGACTCTTTGCTGAAATAAGACATCGTCAATTCATAGAGTTCCTCGCGGTCTCGCTCAGAGGGCGCATTCACAAACTCATCCCCTCCACCGCTAGTCGGTGTGGGGTTAGTAACTGCCAGCCAAAGATTTAGCTCCCCTTCAATGGCTTGCAACATATTTTCTTCAAGATTGCCACGTTTGCCAAAAACTAAAGATTTAATGGGAGCTTCGGCAGTGGCATTTACAACACCTTCGATTTCAGCATCTTCTAAAGTTTCAAATCGGATTTCTTCATCGGCAACACTGCGGATAATCGTCCCAGACGGGATTTTGATGGGTAAATCGGTTAGATTGCGGAAGATGACCGCACCGCGCGCGACCTTAGCTGGGACCTGCACCCGCCCGCTTGTTGTCAGTGAACGCTGATGCGTTAAATCGGCGCGTAATTCATAAGCGGGAATGCTGCCTGAAACAAAAACATCTTCAATATCTGTATTTGCTCGCACGGGAATAGTGAGACTCTGAACGCGTCTCTTTGGCTCAATTTCAATCTGTGCTTGTGGAATAAAAGTAAAAAGGATGGCAAAGAGGGCGAGCGTGGCGAGAGAGAAAAAAAACAATCTCATGGCAGGATGTGTGCGCCACTTTTTTTCAGAGAGATGAAATTCTTCACCCCTTTTGCGTAGATTTTTTTGCTTAGTTCTCCTAAACCTTTTGTGTCTTTGCGGCATCCACACTTCTCGTTGTGCAGATAAATTTGTAGGAAAAACGGGAATCCCTAATTCCTCCGCGGCACGAATTATTTTAGACGATCTAGTCATTAACCCCAGCTCAGCACCAAGATCAATAGCATGGCGTTGAAGCAGTTTCAAATCGAGTGCATTTAAATCAAGTTTTCCCTTGCGCGGTAAAACAAGCAAGATGCGTGGTGTTTTGCTCCAGTTCATCTTGTCGCGAATAGAAATATGGTCGTCGTGGGCTTCGAGTTGAATAATTTGCGTTTTCATGCAGGGGGATTATAAGGGAAGGGGGGC
>CAZAWS010000283.1:1694-3205 GCA_964488755.1 uncultured Anaerolineaceae bacterium
AGGGTGGCAAGAGTGGCAAAAAAGCTCACCATCGGCACGCAAGCTAAAAGCGCGTTTGAAGCGGGAATCAAAAAAGGCAGACATCTTAAACAGGGATGTCTGCCTTTTTATATTTGCATTAATACTTCTTAGGGTCCTACAATCTTAACGCCATTTTCGGTTAGATGGATTTCATGTTTGTCTGTGTTGTTGGTGCCTAATCCACCAGAGACGCTCCACTTCCTGCCCTCTCTGTTCATCCACGCAAAGACAGAATAATAACCTTGTTTGGGTGCTGCAATTGATGCACTTTGTTTTTTACCGAGAACGGGGACGGGGATATATCCATAATATCCTAGTTCATTTGAGCCTTCTGTTAGATATAAAGAAATAGTGGCGGTAGCTTTGGTGTCGTTAACAATGAGAAGTCTTGTTGAAGGACCATCCCACCCTGAAAGCATCTTGATCTCACCCTCTTTAGTAGCCGTTGAAACTGGGGTGGCTGTGAAGAGCGGTGTTGCAGTAAAGAGTGGCGTTGCAGTGAAGATGGGCGTTTCGGTAAAGACGGGCGTAAAGGTTGCGGTTGGGGGCTGTGTAGATGTGGGCATTGCCTCTTGTGTTTGTGCCGCCATTGTCCACGCCATTGCGATAGCAGTTTTTTCTACGTCTTCGCTGGTTAGCGGCGGAGGCGTTTCCTCTGCTGGGCTACATGCGCCGAGCAAAAGGGTGAGTGCTAGTAAGGTAAAAACGAGCTTTTTCATATTTCTTTTAACTCCTGTAAAAAATTAGTCTTTAATTTGAATTTCGTCTCTTCTTATAATAATCGTGATATTGCCATCACGGATATTGAAATAACCAATCATGGGGTCTTTGCCAACATATACAATAGCCGTATATTTTCCTTCGGGAATTTTGAACTTTACTTTCCCGTGTGCGGGAATATCATACTCTATTATGGGGTGGTAATCGCCTTCGGTGACTCCTTGCAACGATATATATACTTTTCCTTTTGTCTTATTGACCACATTGATTTTATGTCGTGGCACAGAAGGTGGCGGCTCGTTAATGCTAATTGGCGAGGTCGGCGAGGGGTATATGCTTGTAGCAGTTGCCTCTATTGTCGCTGTGGCTGTTTCAACTGGAAGCGTACCATCTGGTGTAGTAGACGTTGCTTCAGTTGCCAAAGTTCCCGTAATTGTTTCTGTTGCTTCAGCGGTAGCCGTTTCTGTGGCAACTGCTTCAGTAGCAACTGCTTCAGTAGCAGGTTCTGTTTCCGTGGGGACTTCGGTGGCAGTAGCCTCATCTGTGGGAGAGCTGGTAGCAGGCACTTCCATTGTGGGGGTATAGAGTGCGTCAAAAGTTTGCACAGCCTGTGTGCTCGCCTCGGCATCCACTGTTGCGTTTATATCAACTGCTTCTTCTGACGTATCTGGGGATAGAAATTCAGGCACGCAGGCATTTAAGCTGAGTAGCAGAACGAAACTTAGAAACAGAATTTTTTTCATGGCAATCTCCCTTACAGAATCTTTTTT
>CAZAWS010000284.1:0-3195 GCA_964488755.1 uncultured Anaerolineaceae bacterium
AGGGACGACCTGAGCGTAGCGAAAGGTCAGGCGCTGTCCTAAGTTTATCGAAGGGGTGAGGGCGTGGTGTAGCATCCCCACGCTTCGTTGGCATACGCCAAATTGTCTCCCAGTATATCCTGAAATACTTTTACTAACATTACATTTTTATATCTATCATCCACACAGGAAAAGGTAGTGGGTAAAATTGACTGACGCTTGCCCCCTACAGAGGGGGAAGGCTAGGCGATGTCCTGAGCCTGTTGGAGGGAAGGGGGAAAAGTGCGAAATACATATTTTCATACCAGTCAAAATTTATCATTACCCATTAGATTACTTCAACATAAATCCGCTTGTTAATCTTTCCTTTTGACTTATAGTCGGTCACACGCAGTTCGCCAACTTCCGAGGTCTTCTTAACGTGCGTCCCACCATCCGCTTGAAGGTCTAAACCGACAATTTCGATAGTACGAATTTCATCAATTCCCTTGGGGAGCAGATTGATTTTCGTCCGAATTAAATCTGGGATTTGAAAAGCCTCTTCGCGTGGCAAAATGGCTACCTTGACATCATGTCCTTTTTTCGCTTCGATATTGATATTTTCTTCTATCTCCGCTACTAATTCTTTATGCATAGTTTCAAACTCGAAATCCATGCGCCCCTTAAGAATATCCATATTCCCACCGGTCACACTGGCACCATAATCACGAAAAACTACGCCACAAAGGATGTGCATGGCTGTATGCGTGCGCATGAGTTTATAGCGGCGATCCCAATCAATTTCGCCATGCACGCTTGTGCCAACTTCTGGCAACTCCGCATCCCCGCCGATAAAGTGGAGCACATCTGCGCCGCGCTTTTTGGTTTTTGTCACTGGGTATTCTCTTCCATCAACGCGCACCCAGCCCAAATCATAGGGTTGTCCCCCACCACCGGGGTAGAAAGCTGTTTGGTCTAGCACCAAAGTTCGGGAGTCAGCATCCACGCGTAGGATTTCCGCATCAAATTCTTTAAGATAACTATCGGTTTGGTAAAGCAAGTTGGTCATGAGGTCTCCTTTTCTATCGGAACTTAAGAATAAAATCCTCGCTTATAAAGCGAGGATTTTGGTGTTTTCTGGTTATTCTCCCAAATAATCGCGTAATTTACGCCGCACGGTGGGATGCCGCAATCGGCTCAAAGCCTGCGCTTCGATTTGTCGAACACGCTCGCG
This sequence comes from uncultured Anaerolineaceae bacterium, assembly GCA_964488755.1. Taxonomy (GTDB): domain Bacteria; phylum Chloroflexota; class Anaerolineae; order Anaerolineales; family Villigracilaceae; genus Desulfolinea. The sequence goes on from CAZAWS010000284.1 coordinate 1,193, forward strand.
CGTCACGCCCATTTTACGCCCAACTTCTTCGAGGGTATAAGCTTGCCCATCTAAAATGCCGTAGCGCAATTGCAAAATACGCACTTCACGAGGGGGTAAATTGCTCATGACTTCGACAAGGTGATCCTGTAAAAGGTGATGCGTTGCGGTGTCGTCAGGCGGTGGCGAATCTTGGTCTTCGATGAAATCGCCCAAAACAGAATCTTCTTCATTATCCGTAGGCAATTCTAGCGAAAGCGGACGCCGTGCAACCTTAATCATGTGTTCCACTTTCTTGGGCGGAACTTCTAATGCTTCGGCTAATTCATCAACAACTGGTGCGCGCCCTAATTTTTGAGTAAGTTGATGTTGGATGCGAAGCAATTTATTGATTTGGTCGCCCATGTGAACGGGAACGCGAATTGTGCGCCCTTGGTCGGCGATAGCCCGCGTTACTGCTTGACGAATCCACCAAGTTGCATAGGTGCTAAATTTATGACCACGTCTATAATCAAATTTCTTGGTAGCACGGATTAAGCCGATATTGCCCTCTTGAATCAAATCAAGAAAAGGAACACCGCGTCCCATATACTTTTTGGCAACAGAAATTACCAAACGGGAGTTTGCGGTAATCAGATGGTCGCGTGCTGCCCAACCATCTTCAATGAGGCGACGTAATTCAGTGCGCCGAACGATGCTGACACGCCCCACTGCTAACTCTTCGCGCGCCATACGTCCGCGCTCTATTCGCTGGGCTAATTCAACTTCTTCTTCCGCGGTTAAAAGTGGAACGCGACTTACTTCTTTGAGATATAAGCCAATCGTATCTTTTGTATCTATATTTGCCAAATAATCTTCAGAGACATTCTGGTCGATTTTTTCTTTATTTTCTTCTTCCGATGATTTATCTAACTCCTCATCAGAGGGACCAGGCAAGGTAGCATCTTCAATAAAAGGGATGCCAGCACTTAATAACGCGGCAAAAGCCTCCTCAAGTTGAGCAACATCTTGCTCGGCATTAGGAAAGACATTCAAAATATCGTCAAATGTGACAAATTTATTTTTCCGTCCCAACGCAAGCAACTTGATAATACTGGGGGAGGCTTTTTCTTCTACTTCAATTAAAATTTTCTCAGTCATAAATTTTGGAAACACCTTTTTCTATTTATAGTTTCTGGTTCTTTAGGATTTCAAGGTAACGTACCAGTAATTATCCACAGGTTTCACCGACTTTGCATTTTTTCTCACTCTTTATGTAAATTCGTGCTATTTCGTGGATACTTTTTTGAAAGTATCACAAAATCTCAAAGACCCTAGTTTCTTCATAATTTAGCATACTCTTTTTTAGATAGAAATACAACTACATACTGAAAATTCTGTAAAAGTCTTGAAATGTGAAAACACCTTGCTTTCACCGCGAAGCCACGAAGAACGCGAAGTTTTTAAGATAAAAAGACAAAGAGAACAAATACTACAAAGACCCATTCCTGCCTTTGAAATAATTTTTTAATATTTTTAAGTTTTTCTTTGCGTTCTTCGCTTCTTCGCGGTAAAGAATAAACAAAGTTTTACTGAGTTTTCAGTATTATCATAGATTTTCAACGCGAATTACGCGAATACCGCGAAAAAATCTTTTAAAAACCGTGCTTTTCGCCTTTTTCGTGTCTTTCGTGTTAAAAAGAAGAAGTATTTTGCCCTTTATTTGAAGATTCTACAGAGGCTTTTCTTCATATTTTTACATTTTTTTTTAGAATCAGCAAAAATCCGCCTGATCTGTCTAATCCGCGGTCTGTTTTTGCCTTTTACTGAGTTTTCAGAACTACATATTAGATGCAGAACTTAGAAAAATGTTACCTTCTCTTTTTAGGCAAAAACACAATATCAAACAAATAATACACAAAACAAAAGGCACAGAAGCCAAAGAGCATCAGTGCCAATTACACAACTATACCACTATACAAAATTGGGTACCTAAAGTCAAGTCATAATACAAATTCTAATACTATTTTAATCTTTAGCACAAT
>CAZAWS010000285.1:0-3181 GCA_964488755.1 uncultured Anaerolineaceae bacterium
GTAATCAGCGGGTACAAAATGGTCGGGGCGGGCGGATTTGAACCGCCGACCCCCGCGTCCCAAACGCGGTGCGCTGCCGGACTGCGCTACGCCCCGAACGAGAAGAGAGTATAATCCTAAATATGGATAAACGTCAAGTCTTACTCAAGAGACGCGTACACACAAATGCTATCAGGGTGACGATATTGCTTTTGTTTTTTTTAACACGAATTTCGCGAATGCTTTTAAAAAAAAAGCTTTTATTCGCGTCATTCGTTTATTCGCGAAGATTCGCGTTGAAAAACTTTTTTAGAACCTTTGCACACTCACTGAATAGACCTGTCAGGTTTCTCATAGGAATTATAGCAATGCTCGCATGGCTTTCGGCTTGCAAGCCTTTAACGCCTATCCCATCTGCTTCGCCAACGCCTACGTTAGCGCACTCCGCTTCAGTCATAACACCCACGTCTACGCCAACTTTGGCGGCACCTAGCCTGACACCAGAAAAATGCTCAGAAACGCGCGGGCAAGTGCAAAGTCACGCGTACGATTCGGTGCTTCTGCCCAATTATCATATTTACCTTCCGCCCTGCTATGATTTTGATGTCGAGACACACTATCCCGTCCTCTACCTTTTGCATGGCGCAAATTTTGAAGATGACCAATGGGTACGGCTAGGCATAGCGGATGAAACCCCCGCATATATCATCGTGATGCCTTACGAAAAATACTCCCTGCGCCCCATTTACGAAGCCGAATTTGGAGATGTTTTTATTGACGAATTTCTCCCGTATATTGATAAAAATTACCGCACGCTAAAAGACGAAAAACATCGTGCCATTGGCGGACTTTCGCGGGGTGGGGGCTGGGCAATCCACTATGGATTGACGCGTTGGAGCATTTTTGGTGCGTTTGGGGCACATTCTCCAGCGATTTTTCATCAAGATTATGCCGAGTTAGATGATTGGCTTAATAAAATCCCCGCCGATTCTATGCCCCGAATATATGTAGACGCTGGCGATAAAGATCAAGATTATCTAAAAGTAGCCGAGTTTGCAAATTTGTTGGCAGAAAAAGCGGTTGCGCATAAATGGCGTTCGTATCTTGGTTTACACGATGAAAACTACTGGCGAGCGCATGTCCCTGAGTATTTGCGTTGGTACGGAGAAGAGTGGAAGTAAAGTTACACTTTGCACCATCTGCCATTCCCTTTTATAATCCCCCTGTCACTATCCAAATCCACACAAAGAGTCCCCTATGCCATTAAAATTAGAAGAAGTAGACCACATAGCCAAACTCGCTCGTCTCGACCTGAGCGTAGAGGAGAAAGCCCGCTACCGCGTGCAACTCTCCGATATTCTTGACCACATCGCAAAACTTAGCGAACTCGACACCACTGGCATCTCACCTACCGCCAACGCCCTTCAAGGTGCGAGTGCCATTCGTGTAGATAAAGTGCACAAATCGCTATCTACCGCAGATTTGCTCAAAAACGCGCCTGATGCCGATAAAAATCAGTTCAAAGTGCCCGCAGTTTTTGGGGAGAAGAAATAATGAAAATTAAAGATTTATCACTTGCGGGATTAAAAGAATCGCTCTCTTCTGGGGAGATGAAAAGCACGGAACTGACGCGTTTCTATCTTGATTGCATCGGTAAACGTGAACCCGACGTAAACGCCTTTTTGCATATAGACGGAAAATACGCGTTAGCAAAAGCTGATTCAGTCAACTGCCCCGATTCTCCGCTGTGCGGCATCCCCATCGCCATCAAAGACGTGCTCATGGTAGACGGAATGCCCGCCACAGCCGGCTCAAAAATTCTCGAAGGCTATATGCCTCCCTTCACCGCTACCGCCGTCAAAAAGCTCGAAGACGCGGGCATGGTCATTGTCGGGAAAACGAATACAGACGAATTCGCGATGGGGTCATCAACAGAAAACTCTGCTTATGGCGTAACGCATAATCCCTGGAATTTAGACCGCGTCCCCGGTGGCTCATCGGGCGGAAGCGCGGCGGCTGTCGCCGCGGGGATGGTTCCCGTTGCTCTTGGCAGTGATACAGGCGGCTCGGTGCGTCAGCCCGCGTCTTATTGTGGGATTAGCGGAATCAAGCCCACCTATGGGCGTATTTCACGTTATGGCTTATCAGCCTATGGCTCATCATTAGATTCTATAGGCGTTTTAGCACGCTCTGTAGAAGATATTATCCCCGTTTTCGAGACGATGGTGGGCAAAGACCCGCTCGATGCTACAAGCATAGATTCCCCATCCACGCCGCGCAGATTGCCAGATGCCGAGTCGCTCAAGGGCACGCGGATTGGTGTTCCCAAAGAATACTTTGTCGAAGGCACTCAAGTTGAGGTCGAGGGCGCGGTGCGGAAGGCTATCCAAGAGCTAAAAGAATTGGGCGCAGAGATTATCCCCATCAGCCTGCCGCATACAGAATACGCCATCCCAGCCTATTATATTTTGGCTTCAGCAGAGGCTTCGGCAAATTTGGCGCGCTTTGACGGAATCCGATATACGCAAAGAGAGGGGGCGGATGAGTTGGCAAAAGTTTATAGCCAAACCCGTGGCAAGCTTTTTGGCGAGGAAGTGAAGCGCAGAATTATGCTCGGCACTTACGCGCTCTCGGCGGGATATTATGATGCTTTTTATGGGCAAGCGCAGAAAGTTCGCACGTTAATTCGGCGAGATTTTGAAGAGGCATTTAATCAAGTGGATGCTATCGCCACGCCCGTTGCTCCGACAACGGCGTTTAAGATTGGTGCTCACACAGATAACCCGCTGGCGATGTTTCTAGAAGATATTTTCACCCTTCCCGCAAACGCAGCGGGAATCCCCGGCTTGGCTCTGCCCGTTGGTTTTGATGACGCCAATATGCCAATTGGCATGCAATTGATGGGGGCGCACTTTAGCGAAGAATTGCTCTTTGATATAGGAAAAATCTATCAACAAAAGACAAATTGGCACAAAATGAAGCCAAAGATGGCAGGCTGAATCTTTTTTGAACACGGAGCATAATTTTTGAGTTACAAAGAAAACAAAAATTATGCGTTCAGCCATATTAAAATTAGGTCTTAAGTTTTCAACGCGAATGCCGCTACGCTATACGCGAATGAGCGAATGACGCGAATTTTCAATGCTTTTACTGTAAACTCCAGAATGCCCCGCCCTGTGGGCGGGGATGAATGGCAAGGGGG
>CAZAWS010000286.1:0-3176 GCA_964488755.1 uncultured Anaerolineaceae bacterium
TTAGTGCTTACCCTTGTTCTATCCCTTAGCCTTGCTTTAGGAGCTTGTTCCTCAGCCGCGGATTCTAATTTAGCGTCTGCACCCGACTCAGATAAGGCAGAAGAAATTCTAGGTGAAATTGCCGATTTAGATGACGCATTTGGTGGTGGTGACTTGCAGGCCAACCCTGTTACACTAAAAATAGCCGTATTGCCAATTATTGATACTATCCCACTTTATGTTGCCGATAATGAAGGTCTCTTTGAAGAAGTTGGTTTGAATATCGAGTTTATTCCCGTTTCTTCTGCACCTGAATTGAGTCAAATGGTTGCTTCGGGGCAGGCTGATGGCATGATTACAGATGCGCTTACAGTCGCATTTTTTGATAAAGAAGAAATAAAACTTCAAATTGTGCGCTACGCACAAACACCATCGGAAGAAAGAGCGCACTTCTTTATCCTCTCTGCCAAAGATAGTGGCATTACTAGCCCAGATGATTTAAAAGGTGTTGAGATTGCTGTTTCTGAAGGCACCATTATTGAATATGTAAACGACCGCCTCCTTGAAAAAGAAGGATTCACTGCTGATGAAATCGCCACAATCGCCGTGCCTAAAATTCCCGAACGCATGGCATTGCTTGCCTCGGGCGAAATTGAAGCCGCTGTTTTGCCCGACCCTCTAGCATCTATTGCGCTTTCTCAAGGGGCAACCGTTGTGCTAGATGATTCCCAAAGCCCAGAATATGGCGCAAGTGTTTACGCCTTTTCGACAGAGATGATTGAAAAGCACCCCGAAGCTATCCGTGCATTCGTAGAAACAATTGACTTTGCCGTTGAGCTAATTGAGCTTGATTCAGAAGAATATAAACCCGTTTTGGCAGATAATAACCTAATCCCGCCGCCAATGCTCGATGATTATGTTATCCCTCCCTTCCCTATGGGAATTTTTAGCGAAGCTGAGTGGTTAGACACACTCGCTTGGGCACAAGCCGAGGGCTTGCTCATTGTGAATATTCCTTATCGAGATGCCGTAAACGCATCCTTTTTGCCCTAAGTTCGCACTTGAGATACAATCAAGAGGCTGGAAACTTCCAGCCTCTTTTTTTTGCCATGATAACACTTAACAACCTCAATTTCTCCTATCAATCTACCCCTATTTTCCAAAATTTTACTTGGCATATTCAGCGCGGCGAGCGTTGGGCATTGCTTGGTGCCTCAGGGTGCGGCAAGACTACGCTTTTGTATCTTCTGGCTGGTTTACGTTTCTCTGATTCTGAGAAAGTATTAATTGATGGGCATGAGATTATGCGCCCTCGCCCACAAACAGGATTGATTTTACAAGAATACGGATTGTTGCCCTGGGCGACAGTGGAAGAGAATGTGCGACTGGGGGCGCGCATCCGCTCATTTTACGGTGCCGATGGGGTGCACGCGCCCAGCCACGAGACACGCGTGACCCGAAACTTGAGTGCTTGGCTCAAGCGTTTGGGGTTGGATGCGCTGTCCGCTAAATATCCATCCCAAATCTCTGGAGGGCAAGGTCAACGAACAGCCATTGCCCGAACATTATCCCTCAATCCCGATCTTTTGTTGATGGACGAACCCTTCTCTTCTTTAGACGCATTAACCCGAGCCGATTTGCAAAATCTAACTTTAGAACTCTGTGCTGAAGAAAATCTCACGCTAGTTATGGTCACGCACGCCATTGAAGAAGCGGCAATTATGGGGGATAAAATTTTGCTACTTGGCAATCCGCCTAATGAAAATGCACAAATTATAGAAAATCCGCGTGCGGGCGAAGAAGGCTATAGGGATAGCGAAGAATATACCGAACTTTGCCGAGATTTACGTCAACGAATGGAGCGCGCATGAGAAAGCGAGATGTAGTTTTTGCAGGTTTAGCTATTCTTGCGTTATGGCAAATTCTTGCCATGATTGTAGATAGAAGCATCTTGCCCTCTCCTGTGGTTGTGATTCCGGTGTTCTTTGAAGAACTTTTGCGCGGAGATATGCTCAAACATGCTGCAATTAGTTTTTGGCGCGTCTTAGCGGGGATGTTGCTGGCAGTCCTTCTTGCCGCTCCAGCGGGGCTTGTATTGGGGCAGTCGAAAAAGTTAAATCGTTTCTTTTCCCCCGTTATTTATTTGCTATACCCAATTCCTAAAGTGGTTTTAGTGCCTATCGTTTTGCTCTTCTTTGGCGTAGGCAATTTTCCTAAAATATTTATTATTTTCATGATTCTTTTCTTTCAGATTTTGGTTTTAGTGCGCGACCAAGCTTTGGCTTTGCCGAGAGGGTTGATTCAATCTGTGCGTAGCTTGGGGGCTGGTCGGCGTGCGCTTTTTTATTTTGTTTATCTTCCGGCTTCTTTGCCCGCCATTCTAACCGCTCTGCGGCAATCGGTGGGGACTGCGGTTGCAGTGCTTTATATTACCGAAACATTTGCTACTCGATACGGTTTGGGTTATTATATTTTCTTGAATGCCAGCACACTTCTCAATTATCCCGCTATGTATGCGGGCGTACTTGCCATGAGTCTGCTTGGTTTAGCACTTTATTTTTCAGTGGATTGGCTAGAGCATCGTCTTTGCAAATGGCAATTTGTGGAGTGAGCAAAGGAAATATAATATGAAGATATTTAAAAACGGATTATCAACGGGGCTGCTGCTTCAGCTTGCTATTGGTCCCGTTTTCTTTTTTATCATGGGGCTAACATTAGAAAGATCAATACTCGATGGTTTTGTTGCGGTTTTAGCGGTAACAATAGTTGACTATTTTTATATAGTATTGGCTATATTGGGCATTGGGAAAGTACTTGAAAGTGAGAAAATCAAGAAAGGCTTTGGCGTTCTTAGCTCCATCGTGCTTATCATATTTGGTGGAATTATTATCAAAAATATAGTTGGTAGTGATATTTCTGTAGATGTAGGGGCTGCGTCCTCAAATCTTATGGGCAGTTTCTTATCAGTCTTTTTTCTTACGATTACTAGCCCTCTAACCATCGTCTTTTTTACCAGTCTTTTTGCAACGAAAGCACTTGAATATAATTATACAAAGCAAGATTTGGTAATTTTTGGGCTGTCTACAGGATTGGCTACTTTTATGTTTTTGGGGGCATCTGTAATTTTCTTTTCGATAATTGGTGGAGCAATCCCGATAAAAGTTATCAGGCTATTAAATATCACAGTAGGCGTTTTG
>CAZAWS010000287.1:0-3175 GCA_964488755.1 uncultured Anaerolineaceae bacterium
GTTTTTTTTTGTGAAAATTAGCGTGGATTAGTGGTTATGAATCTTTGCCAATAAAAAAGTCCCCGTTTATAAAACGGGGACTTTTTTTATCGCTCCATCCAAATCGTGACGGGACCGTCATTATCAATTTCGACCAGCATATTTGCCCCGAATTTTCCGCTTTGCGTTTTAAGGCTTTGCGAACGAAGAGCGTCTATAAATTTCTCAACCAGCGGCTCTGCGATATCAGGATGTGCGGCGTGAACAAAGGAAGGTCTGCGACCTTTTTTTGTGTCTGCATAAAGTGTAAACTGCGAAACAACAATCGCCTCGCCGCCAATGTCTAGCACCGATAAATTCATCTTGCCTTGCTCATCTTCAAAAATGCGAAGGTGGGCAATCTTTTTGGTTAAATAATCAATCTCCGCTTGACCATCTCCCTCCCCAACGCCTAAAAGAATCACAAGTCCCTGCTCAATTTCAGCAATGACCTTGCCCTCTACAGAAACTTTTCCGCGAGAAACTCGCTGAAGCAATGCGCGCATATTTTCTCCTAAAACGTAAAGCGTGAAACGCGTTAGAAAAATATCACGTTTCACGCTTTATACTTCTCTTAAATCTCAAAAGGGTCAGATTGTTTTGCCTAGCATCGCATTTGAAACTTTATTCACGGTTTCGACAGCGACAGTTTGTGCTCTTTTTGCCCCATCTTGCAATACTTCGTCAATCCTTTCAGGATGTGCCAATAACTCGTAGTATTTTGATCGAGGCTCTTCCATGTTTGTGTTAATCATTTCAAAGAGCATTTTCTTGGCATCACCGTAACCTAATCCGCCGTTGGTAAACTGCTCGCGCATTTCATCAGCTTTGTCTTTAGGGGCAAAATGTTGATAAAGTAGATAAATAGTTGATTCATCGGGATTTTTAGGTTCTTCGGGGCGTTTTGAATCGGTAACTATTCTCATAATTGATTTTTTAAGTTTTTTAGGCTCAGCAAATATGGGAATATGATTTTCATAGCTCTTGCTCATTTTTCTTCCGTCAAGTCCCGGGATAGCACTGGTCGCCTTTGGAATTACAGGAGTGGGAACAACAAGAATCTCATCGTTATAGATGTGGTTAAAACTTCCTGCTATATCTCTTGCCATTTCCACATGTTGCTTTTGGTCTTGTCCTACCGGAACAACATCCGTATTATATAAAAGAATATCTGCCGCCATCAATATCGGGTAAGTATAAAGCCCCATGTTGATTCCAGCATCGGGCGCATTACCATTCTCTACGTTTTCAGCAGAAACAGCCTTATAAGCATGGGATCTGTTCATCAAACCTTTTGAAGTGACATTCATTAACATAACAGTTAATTTATAAATCTCAGACACATCCGATTGCCGAAAGAAGACCGTTTTTTTTGTATCTAAACCAAGTGCCAAAAAGGTTGCCGCAACTTCATTTGTCCATTTTTCAATCAAACCACTATCTCGAACCGCATTTAGTGCATGAAGGTCTGCAATGAAAATATATGATTTTTCTGCCTCATTGCTCATGTCAATAACTGGCTTTATCGCACCCACTAGATTTCCTAAGTGAGGTGTTCCAGTTGGTTTTATACCTGTAAGAACTGTTTTATCTTCGAACATTTACACAATCTCCTTAATTAGCATTTATAGAAGTGCTCACTCACCTTAAATAAGTTTGCGAACCAGCCCTAAAACTTCGCCCGGTTCGGCATGTCGATTTGTTCTCAATTTGGAATAGACCAAATTGTCATTTATCACAACTTCAAATCTTCCCCCATCAGAGGGGATTAATGCAATCTCTTCAATATCATATTCAAAGGTTTTTATCAACTCAGCCATCAGACTGACGGCTTTATCTGTATAATGTCAAACTGCACAATAGGCAATACTAATTTTGAGCATTTCTTTCTCCTGTTTTTCTTGAAGTATTAGAAAATTATAACACGCACTCCTAAGGTCTTGTCACCTAAATATAAGCGCGCTATAATCACGCCGCTATTGAAACTTATTTAAGGAAATGCTATGCCCGTATATACTTACCGCTGTGAAAATTGCGGTATCCAATTTGATGAAAAAGAGGGTTTCGACCACCCCACCAAAACAATTTGCCCAGAATGTGAAGAAGAAACCCTGCACAGAGTCTATAGACCTGTAGGCATCGTATTCAAAGGCTCAGGATTTTACGCAACAGATAATCGCTCTCCTTCGGGAAAAGAATCTCGCAGAAAAGATAAAGAAGAAAGTGCCCCCAAAAGTGATAAGAAAGAGAAGAAAGGAAGCGAGAAAAAGGTGGAATCTGCGCCGAAAGAAAGCAAAACAGAAAAAAAGAAAGAATGATTTTTTGCATAATCCAAAAATGCGCCCGCAAGAGGCGCATTTTTATTTTTAAGGGGGATGAAGTGCATCGCAACGCGCGTGACCTCAACTTGGGTGCAGACTAACCAACATCTTCTTGGCCTAAACGTGGTCCTCTTCACGCGCCCAGCTTGAGATTCAGCACGCCAGCCTAAAACGCGCGCGAGTCGGGACTTTATCCAATTAGCTTGTCTGAGAATCCCTATCCATCTATTCATTTTTAGTATATAATGCAAGTTGTCTGACAACTTGCATTTAAGACCTTAAACTTTCAACCCTTTAGGAGGCCCAAATGGCTAAAATTGATTTGACTGTAATGAAAGAAAGACGTGAACGTGCTGTTCAACGTGCTCGTGAAAAGAATATTATTTTGCCCACTATGGCGCAAATGAAAAACCCTGATTTGATTCCCGATAAAATCAAAGAACAACTAAAAGATGTTGGCTTGTGGGATATTAATCCCCTTAACCTTTTCCGTATTACTTGGAAGAATGAAGCAGAAGAAAGTGGCGGGCAATTTGGTGGGGTCAATTATCTTGAGCTACCCAAGGAATTAACGGGTGTAGATGCTCGTATCGTTGTTTTGGTGGGGAAATGGTTCCCAACTGGTGCGCATAAAGTTGGCGCAGCTTATGGTTGTTTGGTGCCTCGTCTTGTGACTGGTCAATTTGACCCGACCACGCAAAAAGCCGTTTGGCCATCTACGGGTAATTATTGCCGTGGTGGCGCGTATGATTCGACTCTTTTGGCTTGTGATTCTATCGCTATTTTGCCTGAGGAAATGTCTAAAGAACGTTTTGATTGGCTGGCAAGTGTTGCTG
>CAZAWS010000288.1:0-3175 GCA_964488755.1 uncultured Anaerolineaceae bacterium
AAAAAAGAAAAGACGCAATTGCTCAAAATGTTGGTCTTATTCTCCAAGCTACTGATACGGGAAGTCCGTTTAAACGGACTTGGTTTTTCAGCATGGGATCTCAATCCCATGCCAATAAAATTTTGAGCAACTACAAAAATACTGTACAATAGCCCCATGACAAAAAAACTATATCCGCTCCTATTTGCCCCCGTCCTCAAAGATTATATTTGGGGCGGACGCAATCTCGAAAAGCTCGGTCGCGAGCTTCCCACCAAAGGCATCATCGCCGAAAGCTGGGATATCGCCGCGCATAAAGACGGTGTCTCTACGGTAAGCAATGGAATCTTCTCTGGCTACTCCCTTATTGAACTACAAGATGAATTAGGCTTAGATTTAATTGGTAAAAACAATCAATGGGCACAAGAACGCGGCAAATTCCCCTTGCTCATAAAATTACTAGATGCAAAACGCCCGCTATCCGTTCAAGTGCACCCAGATGACGACTACGCATTAGCAAACGAAGAAAATGAACTTGGCAAATCCGAAATGTGGCTCGTTCTTCATGCAAAAAAAGGGGCGGAGATAATTTTGGGCGTAAGCGCAGGCACAACACCAAAAAGATTTCGAGCGGGCATAGAAAAAGGACACCTAGAACCCTACCTGCACCATCTCCCCGTCAAAACAGGCGACCATATCTGCGTTCCCGCAGGGACACTCCACGCGATTATGGATGGCATCATCATCGCCGAAATCCAGCAAAACTCAAATACTACCTATCGCGTCTACGATTGGAATCGCGCTGGCACAGATGGAAATCCACGCCCCCTGCATATAGATAAAGCCTTAGACGTAATCAATTTTGAACAGGTTGAACCTAACTTATCACCCCCAAAATTAATTTCAGATAATGCAGGTGTTCGGCGTGAAACCCTCTGCACAAATTCTTATTTCACTACAGAAAAAATTGAAATGGACGCGGGAACTCGCTATCACGGTTTTTGTTCAGGAAAAACGCTAGAAATTTGGGGGCTAATAAAAGGACAAGCGAGCGTCAACGAAGTAGCCCTTAATCCTGTTCAATTCACACTCTTGCCCGCGGCATTAGGTAAATTTGAAGTTATCGCAAAAACTGATACACTTTTCTTGCGCACTTATGTGGAAAAATAAAACTGGTTCGTGAGTGCAGAAAACGGCACCATCCTAGCCTTCCCAATACAAAAAGCGTGGATGAAATCATCCACGCTTTTTAAGTTTATTTCTCTAAGACCATTTCCATCAATTTCTGGATTCGAGATGCCATGCTCGAAGGATCGGGGTGCAAGCCCTCAACGAGCAAAGTATTGTCGTAAATTTGCTCAATGATTTCTTTTTGCAAATCAGCTTCAACACTTTCAGCAATCAGGCTTTTCAGGATTGGATGCGAAGGGTTTAGCTCTAAAGTTTTCTTGGGATCTTCATAATCTTTACCCAAATAGCGATAAACACGCTGTAATTCGGGATTGAAATTATCATCCGCCACAACCAAACGTGCAACCGATTGTGAAAGCCGATTGCTGGTGCGAACATCCTCAACGCGTTCACCTAAAATTTCTTTGAAGAGTTCGAGCAAAGTGGCAAATTCAGCCTCGGGGATTTTTTCTTCTTCGCTCTCTTTTTCCTCATCTTCATCTGGCTCAATGTCAACTTGGGCGATATTTTTCAACTCATGCTCTTTATATTGATTTAATCCCATCAGCATAAAGGAATCCATTGGGTCGGTCAGCAGAAGAACTTCGGTATCTTGCGATTGGAAATAATCCAAATGCGGACTCAGTAAAACAGATTTCGGGTCATCACCAACAATATAATAAATCTCTTTTTGCTCTTCTTGCATCCTTTCTACATAATCGTCCAAGGAAGACCATTCTTCTGGGTTTTTATTCGTTTTGAAACGCAATAAGGGCTGTACCTTTTCTGTAGTCATTGGCTCAGATGCAATACCTTGTTTCAAGAAAACGCCAAATTCTTCCCAGAAACGATTATATTTTTCAACATCCTTTTTAGCCAATTTTTCCAACTCACGCATAACCTGCCCAGTGACTATCTTTTGCAGGCGTGGCATCAAGCCACTCGATTGCACCGTCTCGCGCGAAACGTTAAGGGGCAAATCTTCTGAATCAACCACACCTTGCACAAAGCGCAGATATTCGGGCAAAAGGTCTTTAGTATATTCATCAATTAAGATATTACGGGAGTAGAGCTTCAATCCATCTTCTTTGCGAGCTGAGAATACGCCCCGTTCTCCATTGGCGGGAATATACAAAAGCGCAAAAAGTTGCACAGGGGCATCCATCACCGAATGAATGCGATGAAGCGGTTCTTCAAATTCCATCGTCATTTGGCGGTAAAAGTCATTATATTGCTCGTCTGTAATTTCGTTGCGAGCGGTGCGCCAAAGCGATGATTGAGCGTTTACTTGCTCTTCACTATCGCCAACATAAATGGGAAATCCGATATAGTCAGAGTGCTTTTTGATAACGGTATTCAGGCGATAGTCTTCGGCAAACTCTTCGGCATCTTTCTTTAATTTGATTTCAATCTTTGTGCCGCGCTCATTCATTTCTGCGGGGCTGATTTCAAAATCATCTTCACCAGTAGCATACCAACTCACAGCTTTGGCACGCGGTTTATAGGAACGCGATGTGACCCGCACCCATTCTGCCGCCATAAAAACGGAGTAGAATCCAACGCCAAATTGACCAATCACTTGCGCCAAATTTTCTTCGCCAGCCTCTTTAGTCGCTTCAATAAAACTCCGCGCCCCCGATTGAGCAATAGTGCCGAGATTTTCGATAATCTCGTCTTTGGTCATACCAATGCCTGTATCTTGAATAGTCAGCATCCGCTCATCTTTATCAGCAGTGATGCGGATATTTAATTCTACATCTGCATCGAGCACGTTTTTATTGGTCAACATCTCAAAATGAACGCGATTGAGCGCATCAGACGCATTTGAGAGTAATTCTCGCAAAAAAACTTCTTTATCTTTATATAAAGAGTGAATTAAAATACTGAGAAGTTGTTTAGTTTCAGCTTTAAAAGTAAAAGATTGTGCATTTGTTTTTTTATCTTCAGTCATAATAGTAGCCTCCTGAGCAAAATTCTACGCACAATTTTATCAAAATATAGCATATGGTTTCATAGGAAAAGTATT
>CAZAWS010000289.1:0-3159 GCA_964488755.1 uncultured Anaerolineaceae bacterium
TGAAATAGTGTAGATGTTTTTATATGTGTCAATAAAGCCTTTAATTGTCCACTGTCCATCATCTGTTGATATGTAAGAAGTAAGGGATTGTACAAAGTTTTTCAGTTCCTTTTGAAAGACTTTTTTTTCACTTGTAAATCTGGTCATGATTTTTTCCTGTCGGGAATCATTTGTATTGCCGATCAAAATTATAGCACGTCATATCGCGGTATAATCCCTCAAATGCTCACAGAATTAGAATTAAACGATATTATTTGTATGAAAAAAGCACATCCATGCGGCTCCTACGAGTGGACGGTCACGCGTCTGGGGGCAGATATTGGGCTTGAGTGCCGAGGCTGTAAGCGGAAAATTATGCTAACGCGGCGGGAATTAGCGCGTAGGTTAAAGCTGATCCAGCCCAAAGATAAAGAAGATGTTGATTAGGGGCAACCAAGCCTAAAACGCGCGCGGCGCGGCACTTCATCCTCTTTAAATTATCGCAAAAACTCAAAAAAAAGGGGTAAAATAGGGAGTACTGTAGTCCTGTTTTGAGGAGTTGTGATGAAGAAGAAAAACAAAGCTGAGTCAACACATGAATCGGCTTATAGACGACAACTAGACGCATTAATGCAAGTGATGCACGAAATCAACTCGTCCCGGGGGCTAAAAGAGACTTTAGTAAAAGTGCTAGATTTAGAGATCGAGCTAACAAACGCAGAGCGCGGTTTTATCTTCCTTCTTGAGGAAGATGGCACTTGTATGGTCGAAGCGGCGCGTAATAGGGCACAAAGAAATTTAGATGAAAATGATTTTTCTATAAGCCAGACTATTGTTCGTAGTGTTACCGAAACAGGCAAAGCGGTTTTAACCTCCGATGCACAAGAAGACCCCCGTTTTGAAGGAGAAAAGAGTGTCATAATGCACAACCTTCGCTCTATTATGTGTGCACCTCTAAAGCTAAAAGAAAAAATAATTGGGGTCGTTTTGGTAGATAGCCGAGTTCATAGTAATCTTTTTCGACCAAGCGATTTAGAAATGCTATCGGCGTTTGCCAATCAGGCAACGGTTGCTATAGATAATGCACGGCTTTTAGATGGACTAGAACGCGCACACGAAGAATTAATAATTGCTTATGATGAAACGCTAGAAGGTTGGGCATCTTTTATTGAGCTAAAAGATAAAGCCACAGAGGGGCATACTCGAAGAGTAACCTACCTTACAGAAAAGTTGGCAAAAAAAATGGGCATGAGCGGTGAAGAGCTGGTACACATTAAGCGTGGCGCATTATTACACGATATTGGCAAAATGGGTGTTCCTGACCATATTTTAAAGAAGCCCGGCCCGCTAAGTTCAGATGAACGTTTGGTTATGGAAGTACACCCAGATTTAGCAAAAGACGTATTAGAAAAAATCAGTTTTTTGCACCCCGCTATAGACATTCCCTACTGCCACCATGAAAAATGGGATGGCACTGGCTACCCCAAAAACCTGAAGGGGAAAGAGATTCCCATTGCCGCTCGCATCTTTGCCGTTGTAGATGTGTGGGATGCGCTGACATCAAAGCGCGTATATCGAGAGCGCTCTTCCCCCGAAGAAGTGCGTGCGTTTATTCGTGCACAGTCGGGCAAACATTTTGACCCCGAAGTGGTGAAGAACTTTTTAGCATTGGATGATATTCCCATTCAAGCATAGGGCGGATTGGATGCACTGCGTGGGTAGCAGACGCGTTTTTAACTTGCGTGCAGAACCCCCAACTTGGCGCGTGGCGTAAACTTAACACGAAGCCCCCGTTTCCTCAAAGGAAACGGGGGCTTCGTGTTTGTATTGCGTTAAATTTTGTTTTAATTATGTCTATTTGCTTTCTGATTTTGCTCGCAAATTGATTTCACGCAACCCTTTTCGCACAATTAGCCCTACCGAAACGACAAAATAAGCAGACATGAGCGAGGCTTGCGCTAAATAGCCATATTGGGGAACAAGGAGGAAGCTTAAGCCGATTTTGGCAATTCCCGTGAGTACCATCACTTTAAGTGGATAGGTTGGCATGCCCAGAGAGAGCAAAAGGGGACGATTCCAGTAGAGGATATTAGCCGTACCGAAACCAATAAGCAAAATCAATGCGGCGGGAGTAGCAGGGGCGTATTCTGCGCCATAGAAGAGGGTGATGAGCCATTCGCCTGCGATGAGGAGAAAGATTCCGACAGAAATTGTCCACGCAGCCGAAATAGCCGTAAGACGTTTGAGGAGGGTTTTGAGTTTCTGCCAAGCACCTTCACCCACCGCTCTCGCTATTTCAGGGAAGGTGGTGGCGATGAAGGGATTGATAGGCATCAAAATTAGATTGATGAGGGCAAGAGCGGTTTTATAGTAGCCTGCTGATATTTTTCCCACTTCGCCGGGGAGGAGAAAGCCCAGCCAAAGCACTTCGGAGTCACGGGTAACGAGATTCACAGTGCCGCTAAAGTTGCTCGAAAATGCAAAAGACCAGAACTCGCGTCGGGGCGGAAGCAAGTTGAAACGCGCGCGCATCCAGTCACGTCCTAGTAATTCGTTGGCACGGTGCAGACCCCAAAATCCTAGCGAAAGACCAAAGAATACTTTTCCTGCTAAGTAAGCGGTGAGAACGAGCCAGATATCGCCATCTGAAAAATAGGCGTAAGTGATGATGCTAACAGTGAGGATATTTTGCCCTAATCCGATAAGGGCTTGGGAACGAAAGTGATTGCTCAGTTGGAGTAGAGCGGCGGATGTGCCCGTGATGAAGTTTGCGAGAAGTCCGAGCGCATAATAGCGGATGAAGAGCGTTGCGGTGGGGTCTTTGATAATATATTCAGATGCGAGAGGGGCAAGGAGGTAGAGTAGAAGATAGGCTGTGATAGATGTAGCGGTTTCGGTGAGTGCTCCCGCTTTGAGAATAGCAGAGGTGCGGTCTTTTCTGTCGTTGGCAAGATACTCGCCGCCATATTTAACAACCAACTCGCCGATGCGAAATGAGAGCAAGCGATAAATAGAGGAGGCGAATGCCATGACCATGCCGAGCAATCCGAACTCGGCTACGCCCAAGAGCCGCGCGGCAAGGACGCTTTGAATCATGGCAAGCCCCATGCCAATGGTGCTGCTGCTAAATAAATAGCCGGAATTTTTTAGAATTCTGCGGAGGAGGGAGTCTTCTTGCCA
>CAZAWS010000290.1:0-3153 GCA_964488755.1 uncultured Anaerolineaceae bacterium
AAGGAAAAATTATGTCAACAAATCAAGAACGTGTCGCAATGATTACCGGCGGGAATAGCGGAATTGGCTTCGCTACAGTCCAGAAATTGGCAGCAAAAGGGTATCGTGTGATTCTCGCATCCCGTAATCAGGAAGCCAGCAAGAAGGCGATTGAGCGAATTCACAGCACAAATTCAAATGCCAAGATAGAGTCAATTCCACTTGATTTGGCATCGTTTGATTCGGTGCGAGCGTGTGTATCCGCTTTTCAGGAGAAGGAGGTTCCGCTACACCTTCTGATTAATAATGCCGGACAGATGTTTGATAGCAAAGAAGGCAGATTCACCGCCGATGGCTTTGAGATGACTTTTGGAGTCAATCATCTGGGGCATTTTCTATTGACGAATTTATTGCTTGATGATCTAAAAAATTCTGCGCCAGCGCGGGTGATTACGGTGTCTTCAGAATTGCATAAGCCATCGCATGGCATGGGACCCGCTCCCGATTTTGATTATGAGAACCTAAAAGCGGAAAAATACTATGATGCACAGGTTTTCTATAAAAACTCCAAGTTGGCGAATATGTGGTTTGCCTACGAGTTGAATCGTCGGCTTGCGGGGACGGGGGTCACGTCTAATGCCGTTTGCCCTGGTTTTGTCCCGGCGGCGATTGGTGCGCGGCGAAAATCGCCTTTTGAAAAATTCTTTTATTCGCAAGTTCTGGCACGGATGCCTTTTGCGCGGTCATTAGAGCAAGCGTCCGATTCGTATATCGTTGCGGCAACCAAGCCAAAATTCGCGAGCGTTGGCGGGAAATTCATCGTAGACGGCGCAGAGAAGGAATCCAGTAAGGATTCCTATGATGAAGAAAAAGCCCAGATTTTATGGGCAAAAAGTTTGGCATGGTGCGGATTAAAGGCATAGTGTTCAATTCTTAGATTGATATTTAAAGACGGCAAAAAAACATCTGCAAGGAATCAAAAAAGGCAGTTCATTAAGAACTGCCTTTTTCTTTTGAGAATTTTTTCTCGTTTTAGTGTTGCAAAATTTGAGATAAGAAGAGTTTTGTGCGGTCTTCTTGAGGATTAGTATAAATATCTTCGGGGACACCACTCTCAATGAGTTGCCCTTCATCGAAGAAATAGAGGGTATCAGCTACTGAGCGAGCAAATCCCATTTCGTGGGTAACAACAATCATTGTCATACCACTTTTAGCAAGTTCTATCATTACATCGAGCACTTCTTTGATCATCTCTGGGTCTAATGCTGAGGTTGGTTCATCAAAGAGCATAATTTTAGGGTTCATTGCTAAAGCACGGGCAATGGCTACACGCTGTTGTTGTCCGCCCGATAATTGACCTGGGAATTTACCCGCTTGTTCGGGAATCCCTACGCGCTCAAGAAGCTCCATCGCGGATTTCTCGGCATCTACTTTGTTCTGTTTTTTAACTTGTAAAGGAGCTAAAGTTATATTTTGCAAGACGGTCAGATGCGGGAAGAGATTAAATTGTTGAAATACCATCCCTGTTTCTTTGCGGATAGATTCGATGTTTTTAACATCGTGCGTTAGCTCAATTTTATCTACAATAATTTGCCCACCCTGATGTTCTTCAAGGCGATTAATGGTACGGATAAAAGTAGATTTACCTGAACCTGATGGTCCAAAAATAACAACCACTTCCCCTTTGCGAACTTCCATATTGATTCCGCGCAGGGCATGATAATCACCATACCATTTTTGAACGTCACGGCAAATAATAATCGGATCTTGTTCTTCGTAGAATGTTTTATTCGTCATAATATCATTTTCTCCTTTTAGCGTTCACCAACGCCTAAAGATGTTTCCAATCGCTGGCTGGCGTAAGATAAACCATAGCTTAATACCCAGAAGAGGGCGGCAATGAAAACATATACTTCTTTTGATGTGCCTATATAATCAGGGTTTCCTAAAATAGATTTACCGATGCCCAAAACGTCAAAGAGGCTCAAAATCATTACAAGCGTTGTGTCTTTGAGTAGCCCAATGAATTGGCTAACGAGAATAGGAATAACGGCTTTCAGTGCTTGCGGTAATATAATAAAAGTCATTGTCGTAAAACCACTTAAGCCTAAAGCGTGAGCTGCCTCATACTGCCCTTTGGGGATAGATTGCAAACCACCGCGTACATTTTCTGCCATATATGCGGCACTAAAAAGAGTGATAGCCACAAAGGCACGCATCACACTATCGATGCGAATTGTAGCGGGTAAGAACAGGGGCAACATCAAATCCATCATAAAGAGGATGGTTATCAAAGGCACGCCACGAACCAGTTCAATAAATCCCACCGAGAGCCAAGTGATGATTGGTAAATCTGATTGACGTCCAAGTGCCAGTGCAACACCAATTGGGAAAGAAAAGATGATGCCGATCACCGCAAGAAGAATCGTGAGCATCAACCCACCCCACAAATCAGGTTTTACTCTCGGCAAAAGCCCCCCTTCACCTATGCCCCCAATTATGAATATGGCAACGGGGAAGTAAAGCAAAAGAGCGATAAGAGACCATTTCTTGAAATTTTTATTCTCTCCGCGCCCCAAGGTAGTGCCCAAAATTCCAAATAAATCTATCGCAAGAATTAGTAGGCGAGCCTTCATGGTAAAGGGCAATATAGCTAAAAAGATTGGCATACCTATTAAAAAATAGCCTACTCTTTTATTACCCTTAACCCAAACGCCCCATAGAAAACCGACCACCCCCGCAAGTAGATAAAGAACTGCCCAAACGCGCCAAAGTTCTTCAACGGGATAACGCCCAACCATAAAGAGCTTTAAGTTATCTACTATAACAGTCCAATCTGCTTCAAGAAAAGCCCATGAAAGCGTTGCTTTAAGCAAAACGAAGGTTAATAAAAAGGCAGCAATGGTAAGTATTGAATCGCCAATTGAGTTAAAGAGATTGCGTTTTATCCATCCTAAAATTGTATATTTTTCAGTTGGGGGCGCAAGAGTTTCAGTTGTAGAAGTTGTCATGGTTATCGCTCCACCAATTTAATTTTCTTGTTATACAAGTTCATAAAAAACGATGTCAATAAACTGATAGTCAGATAAACCCCCATCATTATGGCAATTACCTCAACTGCTCGTCCCGACTGATTCAATGATGTTCCCCCAATAGAGAAAAGATCGGGAAAAC
>CAZAWS010000291.1:0-3147 GCA_964488755.1 uncultured Anaerolineaceae bacterium
TTTACTGGTCTACTGGTTTACTGGTCTACTGATTTACTGGTCTACTGTTCTACTGATTTTCGAATTAGACCAATTGCCCATTTGAACTAAGCGACCCCTATTCTACCCCAAAGCGGAGAAAAACATTTTTGCGCCACCCACCAAAAGGATACCTGCCAAGACTTTTCTGATGAGGAGATTTGGCAATCGGCTACTACCGTATTCTGCGCCAAAATAGCCGCCAATGATAACGGCGATGCCCCAGTAGATTATTTGAGGCGGAAATTCGGGCGTATGGCTCATATAGCCAAAAAAACCTGAGATTGAGTTGACCAAGACAAAAACAACTGAAACCCCCGCTGTCTCTTTAGGGCTTGCCCAGTTCATTAATAAAATCAATGGGGCAAGGAAAATTGCGCCCCCAACGCCTGTAACCCCAGCGATAAATCCGATAATTGCGCCTGCGAGCAGACTTATCCAAAGCGATGGCGAAATGGGTGCTTTTTCTTCTGCTCTGCTGGCAGTGAGGAAAAGACGAATTGCCGAGTAAATAAGCAAAGCACCAACAAAGACTCTATAAACATTGCCATCAAGATTTAAACACCCACCGATAAAAGCGAAGGGGATTGAGGCAATAGCAAAGGGTAAAAAAAGTTTCCACGAGAAAAAACCAGCACGTGAGTATTTATAGGTGCCGATGCTGGCAACTAGGATATTTAACCCCAGCGCGGCAGGGCGCATTATGGCGGGGTCAATATTGAAAAATCCCATCATCGCGAGGTAGCCAGAGCCGCCGCCAAGACCGACTGCGGCATAGAGGAGGGCGATGGTAAAAAGTAAAAATGTTAGCATCTTTGAAAGTTCTCAGGTTTAAAGGTTTGATGGAAGGCAGGTATTTCGTATTGCGTAATGCTTTTCATTACTCAATACGTTTTACGCAATAGAGGGCTTAATAAACTATGGAATATAGACTCTCGGCACCCGTGTATTAATATTGGTCAAAATCTCGTAGGGAATTGTGCCTGCCCAGCGCGCCAAATCTTCGGCGGTGATGCGCTCTTTATCTTGTTCGCCGATGAGGATGACTTCGTCGCCGTTATAGCCGGTGCCATCTGCGCCGAGATTGACGACCATTTGGTCCATGCAAATTCTGCCGACTTGGGAAACTTTGACACCACAAAGAATGACTTTGGCTTTATTCGACATGGCGCGGAAATAGCCATCGCCGTAGCCTACGGGAATAGTAGCAACGCGCGTGTTTTCATCCGATTGCCAGATTGAGCCATAAGAAACAGGGTGATTAGGCTGTGTGACTTTGAAATAAACAACTTTTGATTTCCATGAAAGAGCGGGCATCACCTTCACGGTACGCCTAACTTCATCAGATGGATAAACGCCATAGAGTATGATGCCGGGGCGTACCATATCGAAAGTGGCTTCGGGGAGTTGGAGGATTGCGCCAGAGTTGGCAATATGTCGAAGGGCAGGATAGGGGAGAGAATGTTTGGGATAAAAATCAAGCACCTCGTTGAAACGAGCAAGTTGAAGTCGCGCGTGATCCAGATTCTCTGCATCCGAATTTGCGAAATGAGAGTAGATTCCCTCCGTGATAACGTGTTTGCATCCCAGCGCACATTCCTGCAATGTGTGGGCGTTGTAATAATGCACGCCGATTCGCTCCATCCCGGTATCGATTTTAAGATGGACGATGGCTTTTTTACCAAGCATTTCAGCGGCACGGTCAATTTGTCGCAGACGTTCAACGGAAGAGGCGGTAAGGGTAAGATTATGTTTGATAAACTCTGGAATTTGCTCTTCCCAAATGCCGCCCAAAACGAGAATGGGCGTTTGGATACCTTTTTGGCGCAGAAGAATACCCTCTTCTAAAACAGCGACACCAATATAATCGGCGTGGGGCGCGAGATGATGTGCGACAGCCTCCATGCCATGACCATAGGCATTTGCCTTAATAACAATCATCACTTTGGCGGGCGCAGTTTTAGCTTTGATGGCTTCGAGATTGGCGCAAAGGTGGTCGAGATTGACCTCGACATGTGTCGGGCGAATTGTGTTTTGCATGGGAGCATTATAACGCAGAGTGAGAGACAGAAATATAAAACAAAAAGGGGGAGACAGTTTTGCTCTTTTGTTAGAATTAATGTTAAACTATTCTCCTATCAATTTGCGTTTTTCAAAAGAAAAGACTACAGCTAAATGCTAATCCGCAAGGAGAAAATATGCTCAAAAATGAAGGAAACCGTCTCACCCGCGTCATCGTCTGCACACCGCGTCACGAATACGCACTCGGTAAAAACGATTCTGCCCATAATCTGGGCGACTTGGGAAACCCTCAAGAAGCCATTGCCCAGCACGATTTGCTCAAATCTGCGTTGAAAAAATTCGGCAGTGAAGTCATCGACCTCCCCGAGTTGGATGGGCATCCCAATTCTGTTTTCACGCGGGATACTGCTGTGATGACCCCAGAGGGATTCATCCAATTGCGCCTGGGAATCAACTCCCGACTTGGTGAGGGCGATTGGATGAGCGAAACGCTCTCGAATTTAGGCTTGCCACTGGCTGGACACATCTCCTCGCCCGGAACGGTAGACGGCGGCGATGTCGTTCTCGCTGGCAATGTGGCATTCGTTGGGCAAAGCACCCGCACCAACATCGAAGGGATTCGCCAACTCTCTGCCATTTTAGAGCCAATGGGCTACGAAATGCGCGTTATTCCTCTGCCAAATAATATCCTCCACCTCGATAAAGTTCTCCTCACCATTGCCCCCGACACCCTACTCTACTGTCCCAACTACGTCCCAAAGGAAATGGTTTCAGGATTTCAGACAGTAGAAATCGAATGTGGCGGTAATACCACCGCAAATATGATTTGTCTTGGCGACAACGAAGTCTTGGTCAATCAATCAAATAAAGACGTTATCGAAAAACTCCAAGAACGCGGCATGACCGTCCACGTGCTAGATTTGGAAGAATTTGCCAAAGGGATGGGCGGTCCCAATTGTCTGATTATGCCGGTAGAGAGGGTTTAGCCTATTGCGACACAATTTACACACACCACAAAAAAGTGGCAAACAAAAGAAATGCGCTGCATTTCGGGTTTGCGAGATAACGCGCGGATTATAGCTTGTCCCGATGTGCAACGCATCTAAA
>CAZAWS010000292.1:0-3143 GCA_964488755.1 uncultured Anaerolineaceae bacterium
TATTTAGAGATTGCTTATGAACCCCTATCTTGTTGCCCTGCTTATTATCGCTATCATTGTCTTTTCAAACCTCATCATGTTTGCCGCGGTACGCGGCTTAAGCGGAGTGAAAGTTGAATGGCACAAAATGACCAAAACAGCCTTTGGCCAACCTTATCAGAAAGAGGAAAAGCAACTCAACGAATTGCGCCAGCGTGTTGACAATTTAAATGCCCCGCCCGATAAATTAGACAAATAGACTATTTCAGATTAGCCCTCTTGCAAAAGTCTGTTTTCACTTTGCTCCCTGCGTTGTCCCCAGCGCGGTCTTCTCTGGAAAACGCCGCTGAGGACAGCGGCTAGAGCACTTAGGCAAGAGGTCTACTATAAAACCGCTTATATTTCTCATATATTCCTTTCACGAATTTCTAATTATCGCGTGGTAAGCTAAAAAGACAAAAAAACAAAAAACACGGAGCTAATTTTATGAACAAAGTCCTTCGATACCTTCTCATTGGCACATTTTCGGGTGTGCTACTCATCGTCATTTTCTCAGGCGGATTCGCGGCAGGCTATTTAGTTAAAGATGCTGTTCCCGCAGGAATTTTTTCCGCGCCAACGCTATCTATCCCACCAACACCCGCCCCTGAAACAGCGGATGCCACCCCCGATGAACTAGAGCTTCTTTTTGAACCCTTCTGGGAAGCCTGGCAAATTGTCCACGATGACTATGTAGACCAACCTGTAGATGACCTTCAACTTATGCAAGGGGCTATCGACGGGATGCTCTACTCTCTTGGCGACCAGCATACAGCTTATATGGACCCCGATGAGTTCAAACAAGCCAATAGTAGCATGGAGGGAGAGTACGATGGGATTGGGGCTTGGGTTGATTCATCAGGCAATTACCTCACCATTGTTAGCCCCATGCCCGGCTCACCAGCCGAAGAATCTGGGCTAAAAGCCGGTGATATTGTTATTGCCATTAACGGTGAAGATATGACGGGGATAGATGGCTCTCTCGTCATCCGCAAGGTGCTGGGGGAAGCGGGGACAACGGTAGAGCTGACTATCGTTAGGGAAGGTGAATCGGAGCCTCTCAAGTTTGAGGTTACGCGCGCCCACATCGTCATTCCCAGTGCCGAAGGCGAAATGCTTGAGGATAATATCGGGCATATTGAAATAAACACCTTTGGCGAGAACACAACCTCTGAATTGCGCGCAGCGATTACAGAACTTCTTGACCAAGGCGCAGAGGGGTTGGTGATTGACTTCCGCAATAATGGTGGTGGGTATTTAACGACGGCGATTGAAGTTGCCTCTGAGTTTTTACCTAAAGGCGAAGTGGTTCTTTACGAAGAATACGGTGATGGCACACGCGATACGCATCTAACCTTAGGCAATGGCTTAGCAACCGATGTGCCAATTATCGTGCTTATCAACGAAGGGTCTGCTTCTGCTTCTGAGGTAGTTTCTGGTGCAATTCAAGATCATGGACGCGGGCAATTGGTCGGTGTAACTTCTTTTGGCAAAGGCTCTGTACAAAATTGGATTCCGCTCAGTGATAATCAGGGTGCTGTACGCGTTACTGTTGCAAAATGGCTCACACCTGAGGGTAGAACAATTCACGAAATTGGTTTAGACCCCGATGTTGTTGTTGAAATGCTTGAAGAAGATTATGAAGCCGACTTAGACCCACAACTAGATACAGCGATTGAAATTTTATTAAAAGAAATCTCTGGAGAGTAAAGACTTAAGGCTGATGTCTGATGTCTGAACGCTTATGAAAGAAGGTAAATTATGTTCTTCAACTCATCTTATATTCTCTATATGCTCCCCGGCATTTTGCTCGTCATGTTTACTTCGATGTACGTCAAATCTGCCTATAAAAAATGGAGCAAGGTGCCTGCCCGCAGTCGTATTAACGGGCATGAAGCCGCGCAGCGTCTTATTAAGCGCGCAGGGCTTTACGGCGTGCAAATCGAAGCAATTCGCGGTGAAATGACAGACCACTACGACCCGCGTTCTAAAACCCTCCGTCTCTCGCAAGGTGTGGGGCAAGGGAGTTCTGTTGCCTCTCTTGCAATTGCCGCACACGAACTTGGCCATGCCATGCAAGATGCCGAAGACTATTTCCCTTTAAAGGCACGTGGGGCAATGGTGCCGATGGTTAACATCGGCTCAAAACTTGGTTGGGTGTTGATTATGGCAGGGATTCTGTTCAACTGGCTCAATATCGCATGGCTAGGACTCGCCTTCTTTGCCGGCGGGGCACTTTTTGCACTAATGACCCTCCCCGTAGAATTTGATGCCTCCGCTCGTGCAAAACGCCTTCTCGCCGAAACAGGAATCATTCAAGGGGCAGAAGAACAACGCGGCGTAAATAATGTCCTTAACGCCGCGGCACTCACCTACGTTGCCGCACTTGTCGCCGCCCTTTTACAGGTACTTTATTATGCCAGTTTGCTCACAGGACGCAGGCGATAAAGTTCTTAAAGTATTTCCAAAAGGTCTCTCATAGATGTATGAGAGACCTTTTTTTATGTAATTGGTCACACTCCCCCATTAAAATATCGCTCCCGCCGCCGTCCTCGGCGGGGTCTTCTCATATAACCGCCGCTGGGGACAGCGGCTAGAGCGGAGGGGTGTGACCAATTACATTTTTATAGGCACAACGTGAAGGAGCGTGAATTTTCTAACCTGAATACCAAACCAGACAGCTCAGTCACAAAAAAAACAAAATTCGAGCAAATCTGTGAAATCCATGGCTATTTTAAATACTCAAATAGCTAAGGACTTAGGAAGAAATAAAGTAAGCGTTCAGGGAGATTAAAATAGAACGCGGATCGTACGGATTGGACAGATTTTCACGGATTTTAAAAACTTTTTTGTTTTTTTGTATGCAAAGATGACAAAAACGTATAAATTTTCTAAAAAAATGCAATAAAAGCATTGAAATTCGCGTCATTCGCTCATTCGCGAGCATTCGCGTTAAAAAATTAAGGCATAATTTTAATACAGCTGAACGCTTACGAAATAAATTATCCATTAATGAGGCGAATTTTGAGTGAAGTATGCTTCAAATGTATAAGTTATTTAAATCCCATTCCTAAGTTCTCTTATCTGCAACTCAGTTTTTTTAAGACAACACTTCAAAAACACCT
>CAZAWS010000293.1:0-3138 GCA_964488755.1 uncultured Anaerolineaceae bacterium
ATCCTATCGTAAAAACTACGGTCTCGGCAGTGGTTGGATTAAGGCTGGAGCGCAGGATGGCTGTCACATTTGGTGGTTTTTGATCAATAGCGGGTGTTTCAACTACTGGTGGAGGGGGAGTTGCTGTGTTTTCTGGTGTGCTTGTAGGAATACCCGCGGGTCTCCATTCATGCGCGCCAATATCAGGCGCGGTACCACTAAAATTATCATTGATGCCGGTAAGTAAAATACCCCGATCTATATTTGCACTTGATGAACTTAGCCTAAAATCGCCCGCATTTGGATTTCGCAACCCCGAAGCCTCTGTGTGACTATTGCAGTCAAGACCGGTTGCTGTGCAAAATTCTACGAGAGTGGCGTAATTTCTATTTTCCCACTTAATAATAGGAGAGTGCGCGCTATGCCAATTATTATAATCCCAATCTTGGGTAGATGACCCCGTCCGAACTTCGTAAATGGCATAGCCTTTATTCTCGAAGATATTATTACGCAATACGGCATTATGCGCGGGGGTAATAAAATCCATTGCGGCAATATCCTGTGCTTGAGTCCAAAAAGTGTTGTGATAAATCAAAACACGACCATCAGAGTTATATGCCCATTTAATGCCCCGTTCTGTATAGTTGGCAAACGTAGAGTGCAAAACCCAAGTAGGTCCCATAGTAACTGGAGCTAAAGATACCGCCACAAAAACAGAATCTATGACGTTATCTCTAAAGCGATGATTAATACAAGCTCCCTCTGGCTCTAGTGCATCATCGCTAATGAGATAAATATGATTTTCGTAAATATCCACATCAAAAGCCAGTTCTGGATTCTCTATTTGTGATTGAGCAGAAGACCCTGTATAAATGCCGTTAAAGAAATTATGAATTTCATTTCCGCGCACAATCGCGCCCCTATGTCCTCGCAGAACAATTCCTGTCCCTTCCATGGATGAGCCTTTCACATCCTCCCAAGCCCATTCGTTTACAGAAGGGTCATAAATCTCATTATATTCAATGCGCGTGTCATTGCCCTGTTCCTCGCCACCAGTCCAGTTGATGTAGATGCCCAGTTGCATATTGTGCATTTTGTTTTTACGGATGACGATATGTGAGGCATTTTCAGCCATAACGCCACGTTTATTATAAAACTGCATTTCAAAGCCTTCAATCCATATCCAATTTTGATTGTTTATATCAAAAGCGATATCCCGCATAGCCATTTGCCAGATATGTTTAGAAGGCTTATCTTGACTACGGATATATAATTTCATTGCACTACTATCAAGATACCATCCCTCCCCACCAGTATCGTTTAACATATTTGCATAGTTGGCATAATTGAAAAAGCGTTGTCCATCACGCGCAAAATATCTAAAAAAATAATCAACATTTATAAACCAAATTTTTGATTTTTTGTGTTTTTTCCAAATATCTCCGCTTAACACCTCTGCCCCGTCTAAAATTGCGCCGCTGCCTTCGGCTTTGACCTGTATCCAATTCTCTGCGCTCCCCGAACGCAAAAATTGAACCGCTTCATGATAAACGCCATCGGCTACCAGCACCTGTGTTCCCGGCACAGCGTGATTGACTCCTTCTTGGATGCTCTGAAAAGGGGCATCAATAGTTCCGTTTCCGCTAGGCTCTGCGTTAGCGTCTACATGCAAAATAGTTGTGGGTGAAAATTGAATATTTTCAGCCTGCGTTCTAATCTCCCCGCTAATTTCTGTTGCGCCCTCGATGACCTTAATACTATAAGTCGTTGAGGGCAAAAGCTCAAATAAACTCCCCGCAAGTCGTCCGTCATCAATGAGCATCAGCGGATGCCCGATGTGCCAAGTCGCTTCATTGCTTTGGCGATATTGTAGCTCTGCACTTTGGGGCAAATCAACGCCGCTAACAACAACGCCAATCGTTTCGATATTGGGATGCAAATCTAAGGCTGTAAAAGATTGTGTAGCATCGTTTGCCGAGACTGAAAGTGCGCTTTGTGGCAGAAATCCAACCATGAAAGCGATGAGCAATAAAACTTTGGCAGATTTTGGATACATCTTTTCCTTCTTTATGAAAGTGATATATACATGATAGCAGATTTAAGCCGACTATGGAGGATAATCTGCTTCGGGCGCGTTTTTAGCTGGGTTGCCCTCCACCAGCTTCTCTCTGCCAGACGCGTGGGATGCCCTCCCCTCTTTACGCCGAGAATCAGCTTGGGCGCGGCACCCCAGCCCAAATCGCGGATGCTGAGCCTGTCGAAGTATACGCGCGGCGCGGTTTTTCATCCATCCAGAAAATCTTCTATATGCTATACTTTATTGAAATTAAAACTTAGGAGGACTTCATGTCCGTTGTTGCATGCAAAATCACGAAAGATGGTTATGAAATAGCCGCCGATTCGATTTCGGTGCGCGGGTTTACGCAGACGAAAAATAACACCAATCGCTCAAAATTAATTGAAGTGAATAATATGGTTATCGGCTCTGTGGGGGCGGCAGAGGAGAGTAGTTTATTGCGAATTTTTGCCAAAACGCATCAACCTGCCGCCGCGACCGAAGAGGGGATTTTAGAGCTTTGGAGCGAGTTTTCAGACTGGAAGAAAAAACGCACCGATAAAAATGGTATTGAAAACGCTTATTTTCTCGGTTTTGATGGGGTAGTTTTCTATATCCATCATTGGCTTATTACTTCTGTGACTACTTATCAGGCAATTGGAGCCGGGATGGATTTTGCCCTCGCCGCGCTTCACCTTGGGCACAGTGCTGAGGAGGCAATAGAAACAGCCATTGAGCTTTCTATTTTCTGTGAGGCACCTGTTCAGGTAATTAAGAAGAAGAGTAAAAGCTGAAAATTTATGGTAAGCGTTCAGGGGTCTCAAAACAGAACGCGGATTTTACGGATTAAACAGATTTTCGCGGATTTTAAAAACTTTTTTTGTTTTTTTGTGCGAAGATGACGAAAACGTATGAGTTTTCTGAAAAAATATAGCAAAAACATTAAGAATTCGCGTCATTCGCTCATTCGCGTATAGCGTAGCGACATTTGCGTTGAAAGATTAAGGCATAATTTTAATATGGCTGAACGTTTATAATTTATGTTTAGCGTGTCGCCTTTCATTTGACAAAACGACCATTTCAGATACAATACTTCTCGCCTA
>CAZAWS010000294.1:0-3115 GCA_964488755.1 uncultured Anaerolineaceae bacterium
GTCTTATATCTGAACGCTTATTTTATTTCTTCGGATAACGAAGCGGATCATCCGCGATTGGTACTTGGCCAGCTTCGATGAGCTGAGTGCGCAATTTGACGATAACGCGTTTTAGCTCCGCCATGCGGATTTCGCGATTAAGAGTGAGATTGACGATTTTTTGTAACTCTTCTGTTCGTTCTTGAACACGTTTCTCTAACTCATTAGTATCTGCAATGACACGCTCATATAGGTTAGCGTTGTAAATAGCCTGCGCGATGTGTGGGGCGAAAGATTCTGCTAAAGCTGCGTCTTCAGGGCTAAATGCTTGAGACTTGTAGCTGTCGAAGGTTAGGTACCCAAGCACAATATCACGCACGATAAGCGGAAGTGCCATCCAGCCGCGAATTTTTGTGTCTACATTATCCCATTTAGGGAAAAGTGGGCTTGCTTCCGCATCATCCAAAATAAAGGGCGTTAATCCTACAAGTTCCAATGCCGTTGCCTCTAAAGAGAAAGTTTCTCCTGCTATTGCATGCGCTTTTCCAGTGGTTTTAGCAATAGTTACGTCTCCGTTTTCTTCTTTTAGAAAAACCGCGGCAGCATCAAATTGAATGAAAAACGCGGCTTCTTTGAAGATAATTTCTAGCAAATGCTCAAGGTTAAGTGAAGTGGAGAGTGCAGTGCTAATGCGATTTTGCCCAATAAGTTGGTCTAAATTCGATTTCAGTTCTTTTTGCGCATTAGTAAACTCGGTAATATCATTCATTGTTATAATCGCGATATCGCCTAAGAACATCATATCGAATTCAACGTTGCGTATTGTGCCATCTTTACAAGTGATTTTTCTGACTTGGGTTTGAATTTGCGTACCTGTTTTTTTGGCTTTACCCCTTTCTTCTTGCCACTTTTTCTTTACAAAAGCACGGTACTCTTTGTCTGGATAAATTATATTCCACCATTGCTCTGCTTGCGCAATATCTTTATGGCTATACCCAAAAACCTCAACAAATTTATGATTAACGTATTCTGTATCCCCATTGGGCAAAGTGATTACCATTGGAATCGGTGCCCCAGCAATGACGCGCTCGAAACGTTCTTTGCTCTTGCGTAAATTCTCTCCTACCTGCACACGCTCTGAAATATCTTCTAAGGCACCCTCAAAATAAAGAATGTCATTGTTTTCATTGCCAACTACCCTAAAAGTATCTTGTACCCAAATAATACGTCCATCATACCGTTTCATTTTCATTTCGTGCTTTTCTATGAACCCTTTTTCTTCTAAATCTAATAGCGCACTCCCCCTGTCTTTAGGGTTTGCATAAAAGCTGCTCACATTCACACCTGCCAAGGTTTCTATATCAGGAGGCCCAAACATTTTCACAAACGCTGTATTCGCGTCTAAAATTTTCCCTTCTGGGGTAGTTCTGTAAACGCCAATCGGCATATTCTCAAAAAGATTCTTATAACGTTTTTCACTTTCAATTAAATTTTCCTCTGCCTTTATTTGTGCACTAATATCGCGAATAGAAGTTACCCGCACCGCACGCCCTTCATAACGCATCATGCGCCCATTAACTTCAGCAGGGAAGGTGGTGCCATCTCTACGTAGCGCAGTCGCACGATAGGGAGCTTCATATCCAGAGAGCAGATTTGCAATCACCCTGTTGCGATCTTCTAACACAAAAACATCTGTAGCCGACATCCCCGCCGCTTCTTCAAGAGAATAACCAAAAAGTTTTTCAGCAGCCAGATTCTGTTCGAGACAAGTCCCTTTTTCTGAAAGAAAAATCGCTTCAAAAGAAGCTTCAGATAAACCCTTAAATCTTTCCTCTGCTCGCACACGCTCAGTAATATCAATCAAAATGCCCTGTACAGCAGCTTCTCCCTGGTATTCTATTAGCACGCCCAAAGCCTCTATATCAATCGTGCTCCCATCCTTGCGCAAGCCTTTAAATTGATAACTGCTTTTTTCCTTCTTTCCAGATTCTCTTAATTCAACTTCTTTTTGCACAATCCCCCAAGTTTGAGGTGTAACTAGTTTTTGCACATGAATGCCAAGTATATCTTTAGCACTTGGGTAGCCAAAAAGTTTCGCCAGCCCCTCGTTTGCAAATTGAATCCTATGGTTTTGCGTAATATATATCCCCACTAAGGAATTATCAACTAAATTACGGTATTTGGCTTCTGCTTCTCCTAAATCAGCTGTGCGTCTACGCACTTCTGCGCGCAAGAAAAATGTTCCGCCAATAAACACAACAAGCATGATAGCAAGAAAGACAGAAAGCCACCTTACCCAAGTTGGCATGATATTTTCAACAGGCTCATCAAACCAGTGATTTAGTGCCTGATAATAAGGTGAGCTTTTATCTGCCTTCATTAATGCAAGTTGCTGGTCTATAACCAAGAGCGTTTCAGACTGTTCATTTTTTGTTGTCGCGAAACGAACTTCGATAGGATTATAAATAATTAAACTCTGTATCACATCATAATCTGCCGCGTGTTGCATCGCAAATAAATGATTTACAATACCGCCGAAGGCTTCTTTTTTCTCTACCTTTTGCAACACCTCTACATAGCTATCTACATAGATAAAATCTACATTAAAACCAAAACGCAAGAGAAGGGACTGAAGCTCCTTTGTATGTATATCTCCCCTTACCGCCACTATAGTCTTTCCTTCCAGGTCTAGGATGGAAGTACCAGGCGCATCGCTCTGAACGTAAACTTGCCCCCAGTTTGTAATCAGCGTCTCAGCTGAAAAATCGAAGCGTTTAAGTCGCTCTTCCGAGTATGCGATGGGTGCCAACAAGTCGATTTCCCCTGTTTCTAACGCGCGCAAACACTCATCCCATTCACAATAGACAAATTCTAATTCTAAATTTTCTTCTTTGGCAATTTCTCTGAGTACGTCAACGACAAACCCTTGCGCCACCCCATCTTCATCCACAAATGAAAGTGGCGGATTATCATAAATCCCGACACGAATAAGGCGCATTGGCACAACGCCAGCTAATACAAATAAAAGCAGAGGCAATAAAAAAAGAAAATGCGTACGTTTGATATTCATAAAAAAGCAACCTATTGCTAAAAAACGGTTATATATCTCTTTCTCTAATCTTACCTTATAGCGATT
>CAZAWS010000295.1:0-3105 GCA_964488755.1 uncultured Anaerolineaceae bacterium
GCGAAACTCCGTGTTCAAAAAAATGCAACAAAACATCTTCGGTTAAAAATGAAAAAATACATCTACTTCACCGTCTTCATCTCTGGCATGACCACCCTCGCGGTAGAACTCTCTGCCTCGCGCCTAATTGGCAATATCTTTGGCACCAGCAATCTCGTTTGGGCGGCAATTATTGGTCTCATGCTCATCTACCTCACGTTGGGCTACTTTTTGGGCGGAAAACAAGCCGACAAATCGCCCTACGCACACAGCATGTACAAAATTTTAGCTTGGGGCGCATTCACACTCGGCATCGTGCCTTATATCGCCAGCCCCGTATTACGCGCCGCCGCCACCGCCTTCGATGGTCTCCAAGTAAGCGTGATGATGGGCGCATTTGCCGCCGTACTCATACTTTTCAGCGTGCCAATTACGCTTTTAGGGATGATTTCCCCCTACGCCATCCGCCTGAGCATGGATGATGCAGAAAACGCGGGTAAAATTTCTGGAAATATCTATGCGATTTCGACTCTCGGCTCTTTCGTGGGGACATATCTCCCCGTCTTGGTGCTAATTCCAACGATTGGAACAACGAATACCTTCCTTGTATTCAGCTTGCTACTGCTCTTAGTCGCCTTGCTGGGCATGTACAAGAGTGCCGGCACCCGCGCTACCTTGCCCTATTTGCTCATGGTCATAGCGATGGCCCTCCTCGCCATTTTCAATGGAGGACGCAGTATAAAAAAAACAGCCGGGCAAATTTACGAAGCAGAATCTGCCTATAATTATATTGAAGTGCTCCAAAAAGGCACCGAAACACATCTGCGTCTCAACGATGGACAAGGCGTTCACTCGGTTTATGACCCCAATAATCTCGATTACGATGGACCTTGGTCACAATTTCTCGTTGGTCCCTTTTTCAATACCCCGCCCCATAACCCCAAAGATGTTAAACGCATCGCCATTATCGGCTTAGCGGCGGGAACTTTTGCACAGCAGGCAACCGCCGTTTACGGAGAAATCCCCATTGATGGCTACGAAATTGACCCAAAAATTATCGAAATCGGCAACGACTATTTTGGGATGGACAAACTAAAGAATCTCAACGCCTACGCCGAAGATGGACGTTATGGATTAGCCCACAGTCCACATCAATACGACATCATTGCCGTAGACGCTTACAGACCGCCCTATATTCCTTGGCACATGACCACAAGAGAGTTTTTCGAGCTTACCCACGAACATCTTTCTCCAACGGGCGTATTAACCATCAACGTAGGGCGATTGCCAAATGATAGACGTTTAATCAACGCCATGGCAACCACCATCGCCGAAGTATATCCCTCCGTGCATATTATGGATATTCCCTATACGCTGAATTCCATCATCTATGCCACCAAAGAACCAACAAACGAAAATTTCCTTGCCGAAAACTATAACTACCTTCTGCAAAATACAAATGCCCATCCCTTATTATTAAATGCAATCCAAACCGCTTGGGCATATAAAGCACCTGCCTACGAAAAAAGCACCGTATTCACTGACGATAAAGCCCCCATAGAATGGATTACCAATGATATGATTCTGCGCTTTATGTTGGGCGGAGACGTAGAAAGCTTGCAGTAATATCAATCGTTGTAGGGGCGTAACATGCTACGCCCCTACAACGACCCTACGACAACAAATATCCTCAGACAAAATTATGAATAAAATTCTTAAATCTACCCTTTCTTGGGCAACCACCCTACTTATCCCTATCTTTCTTATTTTATTGGGCATTCGCATTTTGCTTACGCCATTTTTCCCCGTAATCGAATATCGTATGCCCAATTTCCCTGCTGATATTTATGGATTTACGCAAGAAGAACGCTTAGAATACGCGAAGGTGTCTATTGAATATCTCAACAACGACGCGGGTCCTGAGTTTCTCGGCGATTTAACTTTTGACGATGGCTCGCCCCTTTATAAAGCTCGCGAGGTCAGCCACATGCTGGATGTGAAGATTCTGATTCAGGTGGCGTTAAAAGTTTGGGCAGTGGCGTTTGGGGCATTAATCCTGTTAGGGATCGTGGCAAAGTTGACCGAAAGCACGCACGCTTATTTCAAGGGCGCACAGCGGGGCGGATGGCTGACACTAATTTTGGTGGCAACGCTCGGAATCATCGCAAGTATTGACTTTTGGACATTCTTCGCCGAATTCCATCATATCTTTTTTAAAGGAGAAACGTGGATTTTTGAATACTCGGACACCTTAATCCGCCTTTTCCCAATGCGTTTGTGGCAAGATGCTTTTATGATGGAGGCGATTATTGTGATTGGCGGCGGGCTGGCGTTGGCTTTAGGCTTACGAAAGATTGCGCGGGAAGAATGAAAAGACAATCTGTTATACTCTGGACAATGTAAAACTTTGTGAAATAGACTAATAAATCGAATTGACTATTGAAGCAAAATTTATCAACCCAACTTTAGAATCAAAAAAGGAGATTCAAATGACAACTGAAGAAAAAGAAAAAAATAATACCCTTACAATAATTTTAGGCGTTGTACTTGTGCTAATTTTAGCTCTAGGCGCATATTTCTTACTTACAAATGGCAATGCTACCGAGGAAGAGCCTACTCTCCCTCCAGTTACTCTACCCCAACCCCCAGAAGGCGTACCCTATGTAACAGCCAACACAGGCGTTAATGTACGCACTGGTCCTAGCACAAGCTTTGATAGCTATGGCGTTGCTCCATCTGGTGCTTCAGCGGAAGCCATTGGCATCAGCGAAGATAGTGCTTGGTGGGTTGTAAAAGTTCCCGCAAAGTACTCTTCTTCTGGACAGGGCTGGGTTTCAGGCGAATATGTAACCGCCACCGACACAGACGGGCTACCCGTAGTTCCCTCCCCCGAACTTCCCCCAGAAATTCCTGTACCTACCCCTGATCCCAATGCCGCGACTGTCACCGCCTTAGACATGGTTAACGTCCGCTCAGGACCTGGCGAAAGTTATGCCAGCTACGGTCTTGCCCACACTGGCACCGTAGGTGAAGTGCTTGGTGTCAGCGAAGATGATGCTTGGTGGGTTGTAAAAGTCCCCGCAGAGTACTCTCCTTCTAGTCAGGGCTGGGTTTCAGCCGATTGGG
>CAZAWS010000296.1:0-3077 GCA_964488755.1 uncultured Anaerolineaceae bacterium
TCTCTGGTCACGGCTTTCAACAGTGTCATGCCGTTGGGCGTTATCTCGCCGAATTGATTCGTGGCGTTTCGCCCGTGCTCGATCTTGGTATATTTTCGCCTCAGCGAATTCTTGATAACCAGCCTGTTTTTGAAGGGCACGGGAAGTTGGTTTAATCGCCCAAGCACTTGCCTATAGGCAAAAATCGGAGACAAAAAAATGAGACAAAGAGTTCTTGGTGGTACATTAATCATCCTCAGTTCCCTACTTTTTCTTCTGGCGTTAATTGGAATCGGCTCAGCATGGTACTATAACGAGCCGCTCACCAACCAGTCTATTGCCAAACTAACAGAAGCTGATGACGAGCTGGAGCAAGCCGAAAACGCGTTAGAAGACGCACAAGGTGAATTGACACGCGCCTTGCGAATGGTCGAATCCGCCGAAGAATCGCTAGAATCCTACAAAGAGCAAAGGGAAGAAGCGGTTGAGTTCTTAGATGCCGTTAACGGACTTTTAGATGATAAAATTTCGCCCAGCCTTGAAACCTCAAAAGAAAAACTTGCCGAAGTACAAGAAATGCTAGATGGTTTATACGAAAAAATAGAAACGCTTAATAAAATCCCCTTTGTAGAAATTGACCTGCCAGAGAAAGAGAGCTTATCTTATTTTGTAGAACTCACCGACACTTTAGAAGAAGAAATCAATAATGTGAGCGAGATGGCTAACACCGCCTCAACCTTTTTAGATGACGCCACCTACCTACTAGGCGGCGATTTATCAGAGACCAAAGAGAATATCCAAAACCTAATGGTTGTTTTGGACGACTATGAAGCTAAAGTTGATAAATGGCGCACAGACATCGCCCAATGGACTGAGAAACTACCTCGCTGGCTTGACCTCCTCTCTGCTTCAATTGCCGTTCTTTTACTTTGGTTTGCATTTTCACAAATCGGTCTATTTTTACACGCTTTGGCAATGTGGCGTAACGAAAAGCCTCTTGGCTTAAAAGCAAAAAAACAAATTTGATAGAAAATACTCAATGAAAAAAATTCCTTTTCTTATCCTGATACCGCTACTCTTACTTAGCGCGTGCAGCTCAGCCCCCGCGCCTCAAGAAGAGCCTTCGCCTACCCCACTCCCCAGCCTTCCTTACTGCAATGAGGACGATACAAATATTTGTCTAGAAGGATTTGGGCAAGAGAATGAAGAACATACAATCATTCTTCTCAAAGCCAATAATAAAAGCTACAGAGATATTTACCTCCAAGTTGACGAAGATAACACCTTCACTTGCTTACAAACTGAAGAATTCCCTGAAAATATCTATTGTAGTGGTCTTTTCTTTCAAAACGGAGAAGAAATTCTCATAGAAGTATATAGCAATTTAAACGAAGAACTAATTGCTCAGGGAGAGTTCACCATTCAATACGGGGCTTATCAAACCCCGCCAAATCTGCAACCTCCCGCCAGTTACCCAAACTACCCAAATTATCCTAATTAACCCGTGCAAATTTTCTCCGATGGCATTCAAGCACTCAGTCAAAACTGGGTGCTCATTTTGGGCGCAACCTTAATGCTCTCTCTAAACTTCTTGTTTAGCATCAAAACTAAACAAGAAGTTTCGCTTAAAATCACCCTCGCACTTTTCTTTTCAGCCTCCCTGCTTTTGCGCCTTGCCTACCTTCAGGATATCTATCTCCCGCCCTATTTTGATTCGGTGGAACACTTGCGCATTATCAACGCGTTATTGGATGGATGGAATTCTCACACACTTTTAGATTCTATCTCAAACGCGTCTCCTACTTATTACCACCTTGGCTACCATCTTCTTGCTTCGCTCTTAACCCTAATCTTGGGTGCAAAAACCCCAAACGTGATGCTAGTCTTTGGGCAGGTCGTCCTCGCGTTCATCCCCATCCCTGTACTTCTTCTCATCTGGCAAAAAACAAAAGATTTACCCTCTGCGCTCTTTGCCGCTCTTCTCGCAGGATTTGGCTGGTATATGCCCGCGTTCGCTGTTAATTGGGGAAAATACCCCGCCCTTTTGGGTATCTTGTTCTTTGAAATCCTGCTACTCAATTTTCAACAAGATAAAAAGAGAAATATCTTCGCTAAAATCCTGATCTTTTTTGGCATTCTCATCGCCACGATCATCCACACCAGAGTATTAATATTAATTCTCATCGCTTATACAAGTTGGATTTTTGCAAAAGAAATAACAAATTTCTCCACAGGCAAAAAGAACTCAATTTTAAGAATTTTACTATTTTCCATTTTCATATATCTTTTATCAATTCAGGAAGACCCCTTACTAAAACTCACCTTAGAACCTTACCTCAATAATACGAGTTTACTTATTCTTGTCTTGAGTCCCTTTGCCTTCAAAAAATACCTGCGTGAAACCTACTTTACTCTTTTCTTCATCCTTTTTCTTTTGGTCACACTGTTTATTCCTACAGCATGGGCACTCCCTCAGTTTCCCGACCAAACATTGCTCGATAGACCTTTCGTAGAAATGATTTTATTTTTCCCCCTCGCTCTCTTAGGCGGATTCAGTCTAGCTGGCTTAGCACATACACTGCGAGATATATCCCGCCCCTACGCACAAATGCAAGACAAGTCTCAGGTAACTCGCAACGCCCTTTTCTTCACTTTTGTCCTTCTCTTCGGTTTTTTCACACTCAAAAGCTACGATTTTTATCCATCCGCCTGCTGTGATTTTGTTGGCTATGATGATACCCTTGCCTTTGATTGGATAGCTAGAAATCTCCCCGAAGACACCCTAATACTAATTGCCGGAAATCAACTAAATGTCGTCCCAAACACCACTGCGTCATCCCTAGTCGCCTCCGATGCCGGAATTTGGATTACGCCACTAACCGGCAGAAAAAGCATCATGCTATCTCACCATCTCGATTTTTCATCACAAGAAATATTCGATCAACTCTGTGAGAAAGAAATAGACTATATCTACCTAGACAACACAAGCCAAAGTTTCAAATATAGTCCTTTAGATAAAAAGCCTGATTGGTATAAAAAAACTCTCATCTTACCAAGTATAAGCATCTATCAACTAAGAAACTGTTCGTATAAAAAAT
>CAZAWS010000297.1:0-3061 GCA_964488755.1 uncultured Anaerolineaceae bacterium
TTTTTCTTAAGCTACAATCTATTCGTGCTTATAGAGTTGATTGCTATCACGCCTTTCAATATCCCTACAAAAGTTCAGCCATATTAAAATTATGCCTTAAGCTACCGCTACGCTATACGCGAATTTTTAATGCTTTTGCTGCATTTTTCCAGAAAGTTTATATGTTTTTGCCATCTTTGCACATATAAAAAATCAAAAAGTTTTTAAAATCCGCGTTCTTTTTTGAAACCCCTGAACGCTTACGTACAAAAAAGGAAATAGAATATTATATTGACGGAACCAGTTATATACTGGGTTTTTGTGAGAAAGGTGGCTTAAGTTGAAGCTACTCTGCGATAATCACCTCTACAGACCGAGTCAATAAAGATGTGCGTGCCTCCGCATCAAAATCTTTATCAGTAATCAAGCTATAAATTTTCTCGATCTCAGCGACTTCATAATTAGAAACCGTACCCCACTTGCTATAGTCTGCCACTGTATAAACGGGTCCGCGCGTCCGCTTCATCATCGTGCGAACGACCTCAGCTTCTGCACTGGTCGGGAAAGTACAACCATATTTTAAGCTAATGCCATCTACACCAATAAAAGTTTTATCGGCATAAACACGCATTAAATTTTCAATCGCAAAATATCCCCCCACAGAAAGAGAAATGGGCAAATACGTACCGCCCAGCAAAATTAATTCAAAGCCAACCTGCTCAATTTCTTGCGTTGCAAAAACATTATTCGTAATCACCGTTATATCGGCATTAGGGCGAATATGACGAATAATTTCAGTTGTAGTTGTGCCACCGTTTACAAAAATCACATCCCCATCTTCAATTAAAGTCGCCGCCAACTGCCCAATTTTTTGTTTCTCAGCTAGGTTATTTGCCAAACGTTTTTGGTACCTAGGCTCTCGTGACAAACGCTGGCTAAGCACCGCACCGCCGTGTGTCCGTTCAAGAAATCCCGTCTCTTCTAGCTTTTCTAAGTCTCGCCGAATGGTTGCCTCAGAAGCATCGAGCATCTTGCTCAAATCTGCAAGACGCGCCGCTTTATGAATTCGTAAATAAGCTTGGATTTTCTTTCGTCTTTGGGCTGGGATAAAATTTTTAGACATTTGGATATTTCCCTTAAAATAGATTTTTTCGATTCGCTCGTGTTTTCGGCTTGATTTCCTTTAATAAACGGATACTTGGCGAAGACTTGATCGCGTTAATACGAGCATATCGCATTAAGCATGACAGTTTTTGAGCGGATAACAAAAAAAGTGTAGCAGATTATGAAAGTATTTGCAAATTCCCGCTTTTATGGATATAATGTCGGCGTTTGAAACTATTTGTCTGTTTTGTAAAGAATGCCACCAGAAAGTGGAGCTAAATTATGTCCCTGACGATAGAAGAAGCAATTGCTCGA
Organism: uncultured Anaerolineaceae bacterium; assembly: GCA_964488755.1. Taxonomy (GTDB): domain Bacteria; phylum Chloroflexota; class Anaerolineae; order Anaerolineales; family Villigracilaceae; genus Desulfolinea. The sequence continues at coordinate 1,399 of CAZAWS010000297.1, forward strand.
GTACCACAATGGGCTAATGAAAAAGACCTAAAAATATCCCCTCTTACGGGCGGAATTACCAATGAAAATTTCCGCGTTGAAGTAAAAGGGGATGTTTTTGTTTTACGCATCCCCGGTGCAGATACCGAATTATTAGGTATAGATCGCGCAGTCGAATGTGCCGTCAGCCAAATGGCAGGAGAAGCAGGGATTGGACCCAAAGTTTTTTATGTAATTGAGCCAGAAGGTTATTTAGTAACCAGTTTTATCGAGGGGCAATTACCCCCGCCCGAAGAACTAGGTAAAAAAGAAAATATCTACCGTGTGGCTAAGGCAGTTAGTCGCTTTCACGAGATGGATGCCATTCCCGAAACTTTTTCCCCTTTTCGCGTTGTGGAAACTTCTGCTGAAATTGCGCGTGGCTTCAAGGTTGAATTCCCCGACAATTTTGGCTGGCTGATTGAGCAGATGAAGGTTGCAGAAGATGCCTTGCAGAAAAACCCTTTTACCCCAAAACTTTGCCATAACGATTTACTGAATGCGAATTTCCTTGACGATGGTGAAATCCGTATTTTGGACTGGGAATATGCTGGGATGGGTGATCCCGTTTTTGATTTAGCAAATTTTTCTGTGCATCACGAATTCAACGATGAGCAAGATCATTGGTTATTAGAAGCGTATTTTGGCGAAGTCTCTGATGCCGATTGGGCACGACTTAAGATTTTGAAAATCATTTCTGATTTCCGTGAAGCGATGTGGGCAATGGTGCAAATTGGCATTTCAAAACTTGACTTTGATTTTAGAGATTATGCCAATACCTATTTTGCTCGCACTGAGAAGGGAATCAAAAGTGATAATTGGGAAAAATGGTTAAGAAATAGTTTGTAAATAAGTGTCTTGCAAGAAGGCGCAACTTTTGCAAGATTTCTTTTTAACGGGAGATGCTTTTCGTCAGGAAAAAGTTGAACGAGGGCAACCAAGCCTAAATCACGAGCGAATCGCAGTGTCCCATATTGATAATGCGAGATAAATCTCGCACTATATAAGGAGTAAATTATGTCTGTTGTAAGCGCAAAAGAAATGATGTTTGAAGCCGCAGAAGGCAAATATGCTGTTGGGGCGTTCAATATCACCAATATCATCCAAATGGAAGCGGTTGTTGAGACTGCGGTGGAGAAGAAAGCCCCGCTTATTATTCAGGTTTCTATGACCCCTTCCAAATTTTTGGGTCCCGATGTTTTAGCGGCTGTTTACCGAACATTGGCTGAATCTGCACCGATCCCGATTTGCTTGCATCTTGACCATAGCACTAGCGTGGATTTTTGCAAAGAATGTGCGGACGCGGGCTATACCAATTTAATGATTGATGCCTCGAAACAAGAGTATGAGGAAAATATCCGCCAGACGAAAGAAGTTGTGGATTATTGTCATTCACTTGGAGATCTCTCTGTTGAAGGCGAATTGGGAACAGTTTCGGGCGTGGAAGATCAGGTGAAGGTGGCAGAAGACGAGGCCCAACTTTGCAGCCCCAAACAAGCTGTAGACTTTGTTGAACGCACAGGTGTAGATATTTTTGCCCCCGCAATTGGCACGGCGCATGGTGTTTATAAGACGAAAAACCCCAAAGTGGATTTTGCCCGCATGGGTGAAATTAACCAGATTTTGAACGGAAATGGGATTAAAA
>CAZAWS010000298.1:0-3056 GCA_964488755.1 uncultured Anaerolineaceae bacterium
CTTCGCGCCACAAGCCCTGCAAAACTTATCGTTTCCGCTAGAGCGACTGCCACATTCGTGACAATACTTTGTCTCACTATTAGATTCATGGCGTTTTCTATTTTTTGAAGAAGATGTATTATTCCCGCGTCCCGCTAAAAAGAAATAGAGTAAGCCGCCCGAAATCAGCATAACGCCGATACCCGCCAAAACTATAGGCAACGAATCGCTCAAAGAAAAAGAACTTTCAATGCTTTCTGTTTCGCCGTCTACTTCAATGGGCATAGAAGAAACAGTTAAGTCATCACTGTTTTTATCATAAGAAAGTGCAAAATCGAAACGCTCACCCGCTTTTATCTTGCCCGCCGAAAGCGTATGAATTGTTACACCGCTGTCTGTGCTCGTGTCGCTAAAGGGTGGGGTTGAAGTTAAAACGCTTATATCAGGGGGTTCTAAAAATTTTACAAAGAGAGCTTCAACATCGTACTCATTTTCCCATGCTAAAGAGAAATGCCGCGTCACACCATCTTTTTCTAAGGGGACATAATACTCCACGCGGTAAAGCGTTAGTTCATCGGCGACTAGTGTTAAAATGCGTTCATCGCCATCGGGTACAAGTGGGTCGTAAGGCACTTCTAACATCTTGCCATTAGAGAGTTTTGCAACTGCGTTTAAATTGGCATTTGCGGGAATAGCTATCTTGATTTCTGTAGGCAAAGGGCTATCCTCTGTCAGCACAAAGGAATACATAACCAACATCTCAGGTGTATCATATTCGGACCAAAGCTCAATGCCTACCTCTGCAAATTTCGCCGTATTTTGTGCCGAAACCAGTGCCGGGAAGAGCAATAAACTTATCGTTAGAACTGAAACAATCCACTTTTTCATAAAAACTCCTTTTTATAAGGGGAAACAAAGATTGCAAGGGTGACAAGCGTTTTTATCCTTGTTACCCTTGCAACCTTTTGTCACTTTTGCCACCCTTAAATACTACCACGATTAGCCCTGGCTTTCACAAGTTGCCAACAGGTTTTATTCCTTGGTGTTGGTACAGAAAACACTTCTCCTGCTTGTGAAATGGCACCACAAATCGCATCGATTTCAGTTGGCGCACCGCGTCTCAAATCTTGTAACATCGAAGAGATATTAGACGATGTTTGCCTCGCCACCTCCTCCACCGCCAAAACGGAATCTTCAAAACCAAGTGATATATTCTGTGCCCCAGCTACCGATGCTGTCTCGCGCGCCAACTCTGCCATCAATGCTTTCATCTCTGGGATTTTCAACAGATCGCCATTGGGGATATCCAAAAGCGCAGTGAGCGGATTAATAGCCGAATTGATAACCAATTTACTCCATATCAAAGATTCGATGCTCGCGACGCGCGTGACCTTGAACTTGCTTGCCCTCAAAAGAGTTTCTATCGCGCCCAAACGTGGATGCTCTCCCAACGAAACCCGCACCTCGCCGCTGATTTTTACTCTGCCTGCTTCGAGCAAAGATGCGCCCACTACCGTCACTCCTTGTGCAACGCGTTCTGCCCCTAAAATATCAGCGAGAATTTTCCCGTTTCCTAAACCATTTTGAAGGCTGAGCACAAGACCATCTTTAGCAAGGCACTTTTCTAACCTCCGAGCGACTTGTTCAGTTTGCCAACTTTTGACTAAGACAATGGCGTAACGCGCTTTTTTACATTCAGTTATTGCATTTACAGGATAGAAATTTTCCTTCCCATTCGCATCTACCAGTCCCGCACCAGATTTGTTCAGCGCACTTATAGCCGCTTGCCATGAGCCAAGCATATTTATCTCAACGCCAGATGCAGAAAGACGCGCCGCGAAAAGCGTGGCAAGTGCCCCCGTTCCAACAATAAGTATATTTTCTTTTTTCATAACATTTCCCTTTGTAGTAAGGGCTTTAGCCCTTATTGGATACAATGCTACAAGGCATAATTGAGTGATTTTCACCTTGAAGAACATTAAACACAGAATCCGCTAGAACCAGTTTTTTTCATGTTATCATTGCGGCGAATTTTACAAAGAAGGCAGAAAACTCTGTAAAAGTCTTGAAATGTGAGAATACCCTGCTTTCACCGCGAAGCCACGAAGAACGCGAAGTTTTTAAGATAAAAAGACAAAAAGAACAAACACTACAAAGACTCATTCTTGCCTTTGAAATAATTTTTTAATATTTTTAAGTTTTTCTTTGCGTTCTTCGCTTCTTCGCGGTAAAGAATAAACAAAGTTTTACTGAGTTTTCAGAAAGAAGGAGAAGAAATAATGCAGTCTGAAGAAAAAAAACTAAAAGACGCGCCGATCTTTCCAGCAATTGCGGTTGTCTTAGTCGCGTCTTATATTGGCGCACAGATGTTGGCTGATATTGCCAGTTTGAAAATTGGTGTTATAGCTGGCTTTGCCGTAGATATGGGGACTTTTATTTACCCAATCACATTTACTTTAAGAGATGTCGTACATAAGGTTTTGGGGAAGAGGAACACCCAAGTGCTCATTCTTATGGCGGGTGCGATTAATGTGTTCATGGCGATTTATCTCATGTGGGCAGCCAGCGTTCCTAGTGATCCAGAGTGGGGTTTGTCGGCTGAGTTTTCGGCAATTCTGGCACCCGTTTGGCGGATTGTTCTTGCATCCATTTTAGCAGAAATTATTAGCGAAATGATAGATACAGAAATTTACTCATGGTTCGTTAACAAAATCACCCGCGATCATCAATGGGCACGAGTTTTAACAAGTAACAGTATTTCTGTTCCTGTGGACAATTTGATTTTTGCTGTCGTTGCCTTTGGTGGTGTACTTCCTTGGCATATCGTTTGGCAGATTTTTTTGTTTAATTTAGTGGTTAAATATCTAATTACCTTGTTGAGCTTGCCTTTGATTTATATTGTTCCTGATAGAGCTTAAGAAAATAAAAAGTCCCCATTCCAGCAAAAGGAAATGGGGGCTTTTTACGATAGGGGCTTAGGAAGAAATAAATTATCCATTAATGATGTGAAATTTGAGTGAAGTATGCTTCAAATGTATAGGTTATTTGTAAGCGTTCAGCCATAAGACATCAGACCT
>CAZAWS010000299.1:0-3055 GCA_964488755.1 uncultured Anaerolineaceae bacterium
GAAGGGCAGAGGGGGCGGCGTAAAATTAACCAACAACTCTTTAGTGCTCCCAATTCTGTTCGGGTACGGTGAAAACGATGAGAACATGCTATAATTTTCTATAGTTAAAAGTAGAAGAAAATGATAATATTTGAAACAGATACTTATCATTTTAGTTTCCGCTAAGAACTTAGGAAGAAATAAATTATCCATTAATGATGTGAAATTTGAATGAAGTATGCTTCAAATGTATAAGTTACTGAAAATTTTGTAAAACTTTTGAGTAACTTATGAAATAACTATTGTCGTGGATTTTCAACGCAAATGCCGCTACCCTATACGCGAATTTTGCGAATATCGCGAAAAAACCTTTAAAAAACCGTGCTTTTCGCCTTATTCGTGTCTTTCGCGTTAAAAAGAAGAGATATTTTGCCCTTTATTTAAATATCCTACGGATGTTTTCCTTCATATTTTTGCAAAAAGGTTTTTAGCATCAGTGAAAATTCGCCTAAAGATTAAGGAAGTTCTAAAGAATATGACACGTTTTAAAATAAAAATTACTGTTTGGGTTTTCTTAGCTCTGGCTATATTGGGTTTGTTTTTTTCTATGCCCGCCTCTGAACAGGCGCAAGCCCAACAGCCCACAGGGTCTATTCCTACAGTAACAGGCACACCATCTGGGGCAATTGTTACTGTTAATGCAGATCAAAAATTCGTTAATGTGCGTTCAGGACCTAGTTCCTATTTTTATCCGCGAGTTGGCATTTTGGTTACAGGGGAAACGGCTGCCGCATTGGGGCGTTCCCCTGGTGGTGACTGGATCATGATTGGCTATATTGGGGCACCAGGCAATGTCGGTTGGGTTTATGCCCCCAATGTTTCCTTGCTGGCACAAGAGTATTTGCCCGTAGTTGATGCCCCGCCTACCCCAACGCCTTTATCTACCCCCACAATCGACCCAACCTTAGCAGCCGCTTTTATTATTCCTGAAACGCCAACGCGATTACCTACCTTTACGCCGCCTGCGCCCTTGGCAATTCCCACTTTTTTAGACGAAACGGTAGCCAATACGAGTCGTCTTCCGATGGGATTGGCTATTTTCGGTTTGGGGTTTATTGGCTTGCTGGGTGCAATAATCTCCATGACAAGACGATGAGTAACGCAAGATTTATCTTGCACTACGATATTAAAATAACAAACCTGAGCATAGCTCAGGTTTTTATTTTAGGGGGATAAATGATTTTAGCAACAACTGCCACTGTCGCCGCAGGAATTTGCTTCTTCATTGCTACCGCAACTGCAACCACCGTGTTCGGCTTGAGGCGCACTAATCACAAAACCAGTGCCTTTTTGTGGGTCATTTATAAAGTCCACACTTGCGCCACGCGCATATTCGAGTGATTGGTGGTCAACGATAACTTTGACTCCATCTGTCTCAACAGTGGTGTCTGTATCGTTGATATTATCGTCTAGTGCTATCCCAAATTGTACGCCACTGCAACCGCTACCTGAAACATAAATGCGCAAACCGTGCCCATTCATGCCTTTTTCGTCAATAATATCTTGCACTGCTTTAACCGCGGCAGGTGAAATATTAATAACTTCTTCTGCTTCTTTTAGCATTATTTACTCCTGTTGTTTGTATTCAGGCAAATACTATCAAAATTGTTTTAGCTTGTCAATAATAAACTACCAATGACACCCTTTGGCAGTATTAATGTTCGCTGATTTCCCCACTTTTTTATACATGGTTACATTGCTAAAAGGCTCCCCTAAAATACCATCGTGGATAGCCCAAGAGCGGAGGCGGATGCTTTCTTTTGCAGCGGGTTGCCGAAAGACTGAACTACCATCTAAGTTGCGGGATACATCCGATTCGCGCGTGAATTCATCTTGAATCCGCGTCATCAACTTTTGTCCGGTCTGATACTTAAAGCCATACCGCTCGAAGATAATGGCATTATGATAATAAAGTGGCTCGGCAAAATACATGTCGTGCCCTAGCCCTTCGATGAAGTTTTCGAAGGTTTTTGTAGCAGAGGAGAAGACGCTAAGTCCACTGCGAATCTGGCCAGGTGTCAAGCCAAAAGCAAGCGCGTCCCGCTCTGCTGATAAATTGCGCTGAGATGTCCCAAATCGAGTCGTCTGTCCACCGGGCGTTATATCCACGTCAAAACGCGGAGAATCAGGGTCATTCAAAATATAAAGGAGAATATGAAGCTGACCATTCATCGTATCGGTGAGATGCCCATAAAAGATGGGATCACGGAATCCGTGTTTGTGGTAAAGGGACATTTCAACGCTAGTGCTACCGGGTGGGGCTTTAAGCTTCATAAGTGAACGCCCCCGAATATCGGTGAGATAGGGTGTGAGCTTGAAGCGTTCGAGTACCTCACCGGGGATAATGCGCCGATATATCTCTCGTTTTTCATGTGCCGATAGCTTGTTGATACCGCCAATTGTAGATACGCTCATTTTTTCCTCTTGTGTGAGTTTTTTACAACTATTTTTCTCTGATGTGGATTTGTGCCAAAATTTATTATTTTAATACTTTTGCATCTCTCGCTTCATATCACGATCTGTTTGTTTTTTCTTAAGAGCGTGTCGTTTATCGTGAAGTTTTTTGCCACGTGCGAGTGCAATTTCGACTTTGGCGCGCCCACCTTTGAGATAAACTTTAGTAGCGATAACGGTTAATCCTTTTCTTTGGACACCTTCTCTTAGCTTTTTGATTTCTCTTTTATGTAGCAAAAGCTGACGTGCTCGGCGCGGTGCATGATTAAATCGGTTGGCTTCTGCGTAGGGTGCGATATGCGCTTCCATGAGCCAGGCTTCGCGCTCATCAACGCGAATATAGGCTTCTTTGATGCTGATTTGTCCCGCGCGAATAGATTTGATTTCGGAGCCTTTAAGAGAGATTCCAGCTTCAAAAGTATCTTCTAGGAAGTATTCAAATTTTGCTTTGCGGTTTGTGGCAACGATTTTAATTTTCATGTTAAGATTGTAACATGAGAGGCGTGTCTGCTCAATTTTTTTAGAAAAGAAAATGTCTTTATCGTCAAGGTGTAGCTGAGTT
>CAZAWS010000300.1:0-3050 GCA_964488755.1 uncultured Anaerolineaceae bacterium
AACGGATTCTCACGGATTTTAAAAACTTTTATGTTTTAAAATCCGTGAGAATCCGCCTGATCTGTTAAAATCCGCGTTCTATCGTTTAGAAACCCTAAAACGCAATTTCCCCAATTTGCTCAAAATCAATCTCGAAACTTTCTTCTGCCTCTATCTCCCCATCAAACTCATTCCATTCTCCTGCTTTTTTGCCGCGGTCACAATAGGAGCGATACGCGCAGAACTTGCAGGGACGCTCTTCCTCACTCATGCCAAAATCTTTTTTAGCATTAATTTCGGCAATTGTCTTCGCAATTAAATCCCAATCCCTTTCAGATTTAGCTTTGCTGTAGTTAAATATCGCTGGCTCAATGGGGTAATTAGCAAACCAATATACCATCTCAATTTGCTCTGGAAGAATAGGAGCTTTTTCGTTCAAATGATTGCCCGCTTTTTCTAAGAGTGCCGAATATAACCGCGTCTGCCATCGTGTTGCAAGATATTCGTTTTTAGGGCGTTTTCTATAGGTTTTCCAATCGTAAATAATTGCTTTCTCGCCGGGCTTGATAGCAATCAAATCGTATTTCGCCACAATCCTATGCTCGCCTAAAGGTGCGGATAAAGTATATTCGGGGAATAGCGTGTAGCCATCAAGGTTGGGTGCGTGCTGAATGTACGCATCCCACCATTTACTGAGATTATCCGAATTTGCCATCACAGATAATTTCTCGGCAGGGATACCAATGATATTTTGCTGAACCATCCGATGAAAAAGCGAGCCTTCTTGTTGATAGCGTTCATAATCTTGGGTTGGTTCGGTCTCAGCGGCGGGCCACATTACACGCTCAATATAGCGCAATTTAAATCGGCGCGGGCAATCGTTATAATCTTGTAGAGAAGATTGGGAGAAGGTGAAGGGAGTGGGGAGCATAGTTTTTGTTTTTTTGAACACGGAGTTACACTGATTTCACGGAGAAAAACTTTTTTTGTTTAGTGCGGTTTATCGCACTTCGTATCTCAGACGATGATTTTAATCATCAAGAGAAGGTGTCAATTCATTTTATAAAACGAAGAGCTATCGGGAAATTGATACCCTTTTCGTATCCACGCTAAAGCATCACCAGGAGAGCCAATTTGAAAACTTAACGCTGATAAATTGAGATTGTTAAGAAAATGCTCGCGGTCATGTGATGCAAAGAAGTCGGGTTCAGCTTGAATGACTTCGGCTAAAACTCGCGCATCGGGTGCGTAAGCCATGAGGCGGTTGGCAGTATTTTGGGCTTCTATTGAAGGCGTATCTACAATTTTGACATTTGCACTGTCCAAAAAATTCGCCAATATAGCACGCGATTCAGGATCTTTTCGCAACAAAACATCATCAGCTTCTTCTAGCACAAATTTCCCAATATAAAGTATTGTTTTACCAAGTTCGCCGAAACGAAATAGTTCTCTCGCACCTCCGGTAGAAGAAAAGAGTGCTGAAATTACAACACTGGTATCTAAGAAAATTTTAGGCGTGTTCTGCGGCATATTCTTCGCGCACCTCACGCAATGTTCGAAGCATTGATTCTAGTGTTTCTCCTTTATCCCGCAATCTATATGCAATCTCATCGGCAAGTTCGTCTACGTGAGATGAGCGTGGTGAAAGAACAAAGTCACCTTGGCCTAAATCTGTCAAATGCAAGACATTTCCCTCGTCAAGATTATATTTACGCCGAAATTTAATCGGTAGAGTTATCGTTCCTTTTTTGCGAATTTGAATAGTCGTGGTGGACATTTTTTCTCCTATAAATCGGAAAATCGGAAAATCTGCTTTTATTCTATCATAAAAATATCTTAAATCTTGGTACAATTTACCCCATGATACAACTTCAACTCTCCAACGTCTCCCTCGTTTTGGGTGCCATGCATATTTTCGACAACCTCAGCTGGGAAATTCAGCGCGGGCAAAAAATTGGTCTTATCGGTGCAAATGGGGCGGGCAAATCATCGCTCTATAAGCTCATTATTGGGCAATATAACGCTGAGCAGGGTGGCTCAGTCACTCGTTCTCGTGGATTGACGGTCGGATATTTAGCGCAAACGCCCGAACTGGATTTATCTCAAACGGCACTCGAATCGGCGGAGGATGGAAATCCGCGTGTGGCGGAAATACGCGGTGAGCTGATGCGCGTCGAAGACAGTTTGGGCGACCCAAGCATCTACGAAAACGAACGTAAACTTGGGCTTGCTCTCGATAGTCAACAGAATCTCATCGAGGAGTACGATGCCCTCGGCGGTGATTCCTACGCGGCGCGTGTCGAAGAGATTCTGCTGGGGCTGGGATTAAGATCGGGAGACCTCCGCAAGCCGCTTAACACGTTGAGTGGCGGGCAGAAGAAACTGATTGGGTTAGCGCGCCTGCTCCTCCTGCATCCAAATCTGCTTTTATTAGACGAACCGGATAATCATCTCGACCTGCCGGGAAAAATCTATCTCGAAGAATTGATTAGAAAATATGATGGCACAGTCGTCATTGTCTCGCACGACCGCTATTTATTGGACGCGGTCGTGACGCATATCGCTGAACTCGAAGATGGAAAAATGAGTGTTTTTGCGGGCGATTACTCGACCTACTCGCTCGATAAAGATGCGCGCTTGGCGCGCCAAGCCGAATTATTTAAAGTGCAAGAGCGAGAAGTGGGGCGGTTGGAAGCGGCTATCAAGCGATTTGCGATTTGGGGCAAGGTTTACGATAACGAGAAATTTGCGATCAAGGCGCGTTCGATGCAAAAGCGGCTCGATAAAATGGACAGAATCGACAAGCCTATTACCGACCGCCGAAAAATGGATTTGAAGTTGAAGGGCTATCGTGGCTCAAATAAGGTCTTAGAATTGGCAGGCGTGCAGAAAGCATTTGGTGCGCATCGTATTTTTGATGGGTTGCAGGAAACGATTTGGCATGGTGAGCGCGTGGGGCTGATTGGTCCAAATGGCGCAGGAAAATCGGTATTAATTCGGATGATTTTGAATGAAGAATTCCCCGATATGGGTGAGATAAAATTGGGACCCAGCGTAACCGTTGGCTATTA
>CAZAWS010000301.1:0-3040 GCA_964488755.1 uncultured Anaerolineaceae bacterium
TATAAGTTGTTTTCTCCTAAGCCCTTATCATTGCGCGCAGGACGACTAAAGTCGTCACTACGAGAGCTTTGCGATATAATTGAAATATGGACATCAAAGCAGGAATTCAAGCGGCAATAATTTTGTCAGTTATTAGTGGGGTGGTTAGTATTTGGGTTGGCTTAAATAAAATTCGCGAAGCGCGCGGGTTAACTTTTTACCGCCTTCGAGACCGAACAATGAAAAGGGGTTGGCGACTTTTATGGCTAGGCGTAGGCTTGTTTCTATTTTCTTTTGTACTGGGAAGATTCGGGCAACCCGCCGCGTTTACGTATTTTGAAGTCACGCCCACGATAGCACCGACAGGGACAATTACACTTACCCCAACAATCACGCTCACGCCAACGATTACACTCACCCCCACCATCACCGAAACGCCATCCACTACCGACACGCCCACACCGACCTCTACGCCTTTTATCCCACCCGTTATTGAAGCTCTCTTTGAATCAGATGTTGAGCCAAACCCTGATGCAGTTTTTAGCCCTTTGCAATTTTCTACAAAAATGGAAGGGTATCAAGCAATTAGCCCCGCTACTTATTTTGTAAACCCTATAGACGATATTTTTGCGGTCTATTCCTATAATAATATGCTCCCCGGTGTGCAAGTAACAGAACTTTGGATGCACGAGGGGAAAATGGTACATTACAACACCTACCCTTGGGACGGCACAACGGGCGGACTTGGTTTTGCCAAGTGCAATTTCACGCTCTGCGATGGCTGGGAAGCGGGCAGTTATCAACTTCAGATTTTTGTTGGCTTAGATTGGAAAGTGGTCGGTATTTTCTCTGTAGATGGTGCTCCTCCAACAGCTACTTTTACGCCTGAGCCAAGCGAAACACCTTCGCCCTAATCAGCACCAGAAACTCGATTTTTTCGCTATCTTCTGTTTTTCTCTCTTGGATTCAAGTCGTAAGTACAACAGGTTGATTCCCAAAGAAAAACCGAGTTTCTCCACCTACATATTTTAAAGGAATCTCCATGTCACCAAAAGCCTTTCAAGACTATTACCCCGAACATCTTGCCCACTGCTACGGTTGTGGAAAATTAAATAAAGCGGGTCATCAAATTAAAACTTATTGGGATGGAGATGAAAGTGTGACCTATTTCACGCCCAAAGATGAGCATATTGCCATCCCCGGCTATACTTACGGTGGGCTTTTGGCTTCGTTAATCGATTGCCACGGCACTGGCACTGCCGCCGCGGCGGCGTATCGCGCCGAAAACCGCTCAATGGATTCAGAACCGCACCATCGTTTTCTGACCGCATCTTTGCATGTAGACTATCTCAAACCCACCCCACTCGGCATTAAACTAGAAATTCGTGGCAAAGTAAAAGAAATTAAGGGTAGAAAAGTTATCATCGAAGAATGGATTATTGCAGATGGCGTGATTACCGTGCGCGGTGAAGTTGTTGCCGTTGAAGTGCCAGATAAGCTGGTCTTGGATTTGTTGAAGAAAGGGCATAAAGCGTAAAACGTATTGCGTAAAGAAAATCATTACGCAATACGTTTTACGTCTTCACTGTATTTCCTGCAAAAAATGTGCTGCCAAACTCAAAAAGATAAAAAACCCCAAACTATCTGTAGCCGCTGTCACCAAAACCGATGAGGCGAGAGCTGGATCTACACCAATTTTCTCTAAACCTAGCGGAACAAGCACGCCAATCATCGAACCAAAGCTAAGATTTGCAACTAGAGCCAATCCTAGCACAAAACTAAGATAGATATTGCCACGCCACAAATAAACGCCGAGTGCAACCACACTCCCAACGGCTATCCCTAGCAAAACGCCCATAAAAAATTGCCGCACAATAATTTTTCGTTGTGCCCGCGCACTTACCTTCTCAGTAGCAAGCGTACGAACTGCCATCGCGATATTTTGACTCGCTGTGTTACCGCCCTGCCCAGCCACAACCGATTGAAAAATAGCTAAAACCGCAGCTTGTGCAATCACATGCTCATAATTGCTAATCACCCATGCCCCAAAAAGCGCGGTGACGGTATTCAAATAAAGCCAAGGCAAACGCCCTCGCAATTGCTCCTTGATGGGGCTATCAGGGTCAAGCTCATTATCAGAGATATTTGAAAGACGATAAACATCTTCGGTGGCTTCTTCTTCGAGCACATCTACAATATCATCGTGAGTGATAACACCCACGAGGCGATTTTCATCATCTACAACGGGGATACCGGCAAGGTCATAATGTGCCATCGTGCGGGCGACTTCTTCTTGGTCCATATCTACGCGCACAAAAATCACATCCCTATCCATGATTTTCTCAATTAGTGTATTAGGGTCTGCTAAAATTAAAGCTCTTAAACCAACAATGCCTACTAAATTTCTATTATCATCTGCTACAAATAAATAGTAAATTTCTTCAGAATCGGGATGCCATTCTCGGAGTGCCTCTGTCGCCTCGTATGCTGTCATGAGCGGACGTAGCGACAAAAACTCCGATGTCATCAATCCACCCGCACTCTCATCGTGGTAGAGGAGTAGAGGGCGCACATCGTCAGCATCGTGAAGGCGCTTGAGAAGGGCTTGCCTCTGCTCATCAGACATATCGCCGAGGAGATCCGCGGCTTCGTCTGGCTCCATCTCGTCTACGATTTGAATAATTACCTCTAGCGGTAAAGACTCGACCAATTTTACCGCTTCGGGGTCGTCTAAATCTTCGATAATATCAGCAGATATTTCGTTTTTAAGTTTTTGGAGTAATTCTTTTTGTTCGCCTTCTTCTAATTCATCAAAAAGAAGAGCTCGGTCAGGACCACGCAATGCCTCGATGATTTTTATGGCTGAATCAAAGTCATCGCGTTCAAGCGCGTCTTGAAGCAAAGTTAAAAGATTATCTATGTTAATTGACATGAAAATACCTCTTCATTTTCCCCCGTTATCTCTAACCTAATGGGTCTCTAAGACCTATCAGGTTGTCTAGGGGGCTAGTTATTTAAATGCGGACGCTCATCGCGCCCGCTGGGACTAGGAATAGATTCC
>CAZAWS010000302.1:0-3022 GCA_964488755.1 uncultured Anaerolineaceae bacterium
CCATTCCCCTCAAAAAAAGTCGTAGTCGCTTCCCCCTCCATGCTAATATCTTCACGCTTAAATACTTTGGCAAAGGTGAGCCAAAGTATTTTTATATCGAGCCAAAAAGACCAATTATCCACATACCATAAATCCAAATCAAATTTCTCCTCCCACGAGATATTATTGCGCCCGTTGATTTGTGCCCATCCCGTGATACCGGGACGCACATCGTGCCTGCGCATTTGTTCTTCGTTATAAAGAGGAAGGTATTGCATGAGGAGCGGGCGAGGTCCTACCAAGCTCATCTCACCGCGCAAGATGTTGAGGAGTTCGGGCAACTCGTCTAAGCTGGTGGTGCGAAGAAAACGCCCAAAGCGCGTAATCCGTTCACTGTCTGCAAGCAAGTGTCCATCACGCGCGTGGCGGTTATTCATCGTCCTAAATTTATAGATGAAAAAAGGCTGTCCTTTATAGCCCGGTCGCTCTTGTTTAAAAAGAATCGGCATCCCATGGAAAATTAACACACAAAAAGAAATGAAAAGTAAGAGGGGAGCGAGTATAATCATCCCAATTAAGGCAATGAGAAAATCAAAAATATATTTGCTTTGCATACCTAGATTTTACCAAAAGATGGTATAGTTTTGTTGACGTTTTTTGTACACGGATTTTCACAGATTGCACGGAGAAAGACATTTAAAGACAAGTTTAAAAAACAGACTCTATTGGAAATAAAAACCGTCTTGGAATTCTTGGATTTCAAACCTCTAATCTTCACCAATCCTCACTAAATTTTTGTTTTTTTAGCGAAGATTTGCGAGGATTAGCGGTTAAAAACCTTGTTCCCGATAGAGCTTAATCTTTCTCCGCGATATCCGTTTTCTCCGTGTACAAAATTAGCAGGAGATATTATGAGCGAAAGAATTTTAGTAATTGAAGACGACCCCGCAATTTTGAAAATGTTGCGCCGCGGGCTGGCGTATGAAGGCTATCTCGTAGATACAGCCACCGATGGGCGCAGTGGGCTGATGGCGGCGCGTGATAACCACCCCGATCTGGTGGTGCTAGACTGGATGTTGCCGGGCATGGACGGCTTAGAAGTTTGCCACCGCATGCGCACCGGCGGCGAAGTGCCAATTTTGATGCTAACCGCAAAAGATACAGTACAAGACCGCATTCAGGGTTTAGACGCGGGTGCAGATGATTATTTGGTGAAGCCTTTTAATCTCGATGAACTTTTAGCACGAATTCGAGCCTTATTGCGCCGCACACAGACTAAACGTATTCCCATTATGACGTTTTCTGACCTAAAGCTAGATACTAGCTCACGGCAGGCTTCACGCGAAGAACGGCTTATTACGCTAACCGCCAAAGAATATGAATTACTCGACCTTTTTATGCGCCATCCGCGCCAAGTTTTAACCCGCGAGATGATTTTTGACCGTGTTTGGGGCTACGATTTTGGCGGTCAGAGCAATGTGCTTGAGGTTTATATCCGCTACTTACGCCAAAAATTAGAAGATGGGGGCGAAGTGCGCTTGATTCAAACAGTGCGCGGTGTTGGCTACGTTTTGCGAGAGACCCCCTAATTTTTTCACCATAAAGGCACAAAGAAACACAAAGGAAAATTTTTCTTCGTGCGCCTTCGTGCACTTCGTGGTAGAAAACCATGCTACGCGCTAGGCTTACTCTACTCTACTCCACGCTTTTAGGAGGCGTTTTTCTTCTCTTTGGCGTGGCAGTTTATACCCTTGTTAATGTCACCCTTATCGGGCAAATTGACGACCTGCTCAACACCACCGCAGAAGAAATTCTGGCAGTGGCGCGCGTCGATTCTGTAGGCGATCTAACAGTTCTGCACCTGCCCCCGCTCAATATGGCACGCAACGTTTATATACAAGTTTGGGATAGAGAAGGCAGGCTCATTTCTTCCTCGCTAAACAGGGATGAATTTTCAGATGCGCTGGATATCAATGGATTAATGGCGACCAGCTCACACTATGAGAATGTAGACTACCACGCCGTAAACATGCGTGTATTGAGCTTGCCACTTGCTGTGGGCGGACGTGCGGCGGGAACAATGCAAGTAGCCACCAGTTTAGATCTAATAGATGCACTAAAACAAGACTTGCTCTATATTCTCGTAATGACCGCACTCCTTGCCATCATAGTCGCTACAATAGGCTCATGGCTGACCATCGAGCGTTCTCTTGCCCCCCTCGACAGCATAGTAGAAACAACCGAGCAAATCAACCGAGCCGATGATCTCTCGCGGCGCATTCCTTACAACAACTTACCGAACGATGAAGTGGGGCAACTTGTATTAACCTTCAATAAAACACTTGAAAGGCTAGAAAGCATCTTCACCTCCCAGCAACGCTTTTTAGCCGATGTGAGCCACGAACTCCGCACGCCTTTAACCGTCATCAAAGGCAATGTGGGATTAATGCGCCGCATGAATACAATCGACGAAGAAACTCTTCTCAGCATCGATGAGGAAACCAACCGTTTAACCCGCCTTGTAGGCGATTTATTATTACTCGCTCAAGCCGAAACGGGAAAACTCCCCCTCCAAAAAGACCCTTTAGAATTAGATAGCCTTGTCTTTGAAGTACTACAAGAGATGCACGTTTTGGCGGGCGGTAAAGTGAGCCTAAAATTAGAAGAAATTGACCAAATCCAAGTTTTGGGCGATAGAGATAAACTCAAACAGGTTTTGCTCAATTTAGTCTCAAACGCCATCCAATATACGCCCGAAGGTGGCGAAGTTACACTGGGATTATCCAAAGTCGGCAAAAAAGCACGTCTCATTATTAGCGATACGGGACCAGGAATCCCCGCCGAAGACTTGCCATATATCTTCGAGCGTTTTTATCGTGCCGAAAAATCACGCACACGGTCAAAATCTGCGGGTTTTGGGCTGGGACTTTCTATAGCCTATTGGATTATAAGAAATCACGAAGGGGAAATTACTGTTGAAAGCAAAGAAGGAGAGGGGACATTTTTTGAGATTTTATTGCCAATGATTGTGGGCTAGTAGATT
>CAZAWS010000303.1:0-3010 GCA_964488755.1 uncultured Anaerolineaceae bacterium
TTATGTTTTCAACATAAGGTAGTTAGTAGCAATCACGTCAATTCACGTTGAACCTTTTTCCCTAAGCCCTTAACTTCAAATTTGCGTGCGTTTCTTCTTCGTTTTTTCCTGAAAAGTAGATATATTCTAATTATTGTGATTAATAACAATATGCTTGACACATCCGCACCCCACCTGTAAAATCGCTTTGTTTAGACAACGGGCGTGATGCGCCTAATAGGCGTAAATCGCCTAATTTTATTTAATCTACTTTCCTCAGGAGGAAGAAAAACTATGAGTCACATGGGACTTTCCACTTTTGAAACTGCCGCAATATGGGCTATTTTTGGTATTGCATTAGTTGGGTTGGCTTATGCCCTTTTTTTGCGTAGCCAAATTATGCGTGAAGATAAAGGCACCGAACGTATGCAAGAAGTTTGGGGCTGGATTCGAGATGGCGCAGATGCGTATTTGCAAGAACAATTAAAGGCTATTTGGCCCTTTGTTTTGATCTTGACAGTTGCATTATTTTTCTCTGTCTATATTGTGCCTCCCACCGAGGAAGCACTCATGCGCTTTGAGGGGATGGATGAAGCTCAAATTTCTTTAATTTTGGGATTTGCACGCGCTTTTGCTTTTATAATGGGGGCAGGTTTCTCCCTCACCGTTGGGCAAATTGGTATGCGTATGGCTGTACAAGCGAATGTTAGAGTTGCCTCTGCGGCTCGTACATCTTTTAGCGATGCACTTCGAATCGCTTACCGTGCCGGAACAATTACGGGGATGCTCACCGATGGTCTCGGCTTGCTCGGTGGAACCATAATTTTTATGATTCTCGGCATCGCAGCTCCTGATGCTTTGCTCGGATTTGGCTTTGGTGGCACGCTCCTTGCTCTTTTCATGCGCGTTGGTGGCGGTATCTTTACTAAAGCGGCAGATGTTGGTGCCGATTTGGTTGGTAAAGTTGAAGCAGGCTTACCAGAAGACGATCCTCGGAACCCTGCTGTTATCGCCGACCTCGTTGGCGATAATGTAGGTGACTGCGCTGGTATGGCAGCAGACATCTTTGAATCTTACGAAGTAACCATTGTCTCTGGTTTGATTTTAGCTCTTGCCCTCTGGCATCACACTGGTCGTCTTGAGTGGATTATCTTCCCGCTTATGGTGCGTGGTATTGGTGTTTTAGCTTCCATCATTGGTACTTATGCTGTAAAAAGCGATGCCAAAGAAGGCGGCGATGCAATGGCCGCAATCTTCAAGGGTTTCTTCACCTCCGCGATCATTTCATCCATTCTCTTTTTCGCTGCGGGCTTCTTTTATATGAATAAGCCTGAAATGGCAGAGTGGGGAGGTTGGTGGCGTACGCCAATGGCAGTATTTGTTGGTGTTGTGCTGGCAATTTCCATTGATCGTTTGACAGAATACTTCACAGGCACACACGCTGCTCCCGTGAATGACATCAAAAAGAGTGCAGATACTGGCTCAGCAACTTTGATTCTACAAGGCGTAGCGGTTGGTTATGAATCATCTGTTTGGTCAGTATTGGTGATTGCGCTAACCATTATGGCATCTGTTGTTATCTTTGGAACAATTCCTGGGCTTGAAGGTGCTGCCCAAATCAACTTCATCCTTTACGGTGTTGCGATGGCAGGTATTGGTATGCTCACTCTCACTGGCAATAACGTGGCAATGGATTCTTTTGGTCCTATTGCAGATAATGCCAACGGGATTGGCGAAATGTCTTGGACAGGTAAAGAAAAAGAAGAAAACGCCGGCGCACAACGCATCATGGCTGACCTTGATGCAGTGGGTAACACGACCAAAGCCATCACAAAAGGTGTTGCGATTGGCTCCGCTGTTATCGCAGCAGTTTCTCTCTTTGGTTCTTTCCTTGTAGATGTAAGCCGCACACAAGCTGCGCTTGGCATTCCTCTTGCTGAGCAAATCCAGAGCGTTGGCATTCGTGTTGACATCCCGCAAGTTTTTGTGGGTATGCTCATCGGTGGTGCCATTCCGTGGCTCTTCTCCTCCTTTGCAATTCAGGCTGTAAGCCGCGCGGCTGCCCTTATTGTAATCGAATCGCGTCGCCAATTTGGTTTGGGCGTACTCGACGGCACAATTGAGCCTGATTATCGTCAGGCGGTTTCCATCTCTACGACTGCCGCACAAAAAGAATTGGTTTCTTTAGCAATTATCGGCGTAGTTTCACCGATTGTTGTTGGCTTGACACTTCAAGTTGAAGCCCTTGGTGGTTTCCTTGCTGGATTAATCCTTTCTGGTCAACTCTTGGCAGTTTTTATGAATAATGCTGGTGGTGCTTGGGATAATGCGAAGAAACTCGTCGAAGACGAACCTTCTGACCCCGCAAATAACACAGGCAAAGGCTCAGAGCGTCATAAAGCCTCTATTGTTGGTGATACCGTTGGCGACCCCATGAAAGACACTGCAGGTCCTGCTCTTAATCCAATGATTAAGGTTGCGAATCTTGTGGCTCTAATCATTGCTCCTGTTATTGTTCAATATAAAGGCGCAACTGGCGTCACCGCTGTTGGCGTGTGGGTAAGTTCTATCGCTATGATAGCACTGCTTGTTTGGGCAATCAAACGCTCCAAAGCCCCCGCAGATGCGATTATGGTAAATTAATTACAAGCTAAGATTTTTTAGCACAGATGAACAAAAACTCCCCGCTCTATTTGAGCGGGGAGTTTTTTGTTAGGTCAGATTAAGACACTCGGTTTTTTTGATTACTCCAGAAGCCTTCGTCCAAAATCGCCAAAGATAAAGCCGGATTTGTTTCCAAGCAAAAACCGAGTGTCTGCTATCTTAGCTGTTTTCTACACAATCAATTTTGCATAACTTTCTTTATCTATTTCGCAAACTTCAACGGTTAACGAAGTTGATGACAAGCCAAGAGCTTCAAGTGTTCCTAAAACAGAATTCGATAAGTTTGCGCGTTGCTCTGCTGTGCGCCCAGATAAAGTTCTGGCTGTGACATGGACAAATCCAGCTCTGTATTTCCCACTTGATAATG
>CAZAWS010000304.1:0-2985 GCA_964488755.1 uncultured Anaerolineaceae bacterium
AACTGCCGTTAAATCATACGCCATTGCACCTGTAATTTTGGCAGGCACAATCTCGCCAATTTCGGCTTCCCCTTCAATGAAGACCAGCCCGTCAATTTCTGGGGCATCACGATAGGAACGACCAATGGCGATATTTTGCTCTTCATCGTAGCCTTCAATAAGAATATCGAGGGTTTTACCAACATACGATTGATTGATTTGAAGTGAGATATTTTGCTGGAGTTCCATGAGACGTTCCCAGCGTTTGTCTTTCTCTTCAGCAGGGATGGGGTCTCCGAGCGGTGCACTGTCTGTTTCCGCTTCAAATGAAAATTGAAACGCGCCAACACGGTCAAAACGTGTCTCTTCGATAAAATCAAGCAAAGCCTGAAACTCTTCTTCGGTTTCGCCGGGGTAGCCAACAATGAAAGTCGTGCGGATGGTCAGGTTTTCGATGCGCTCGCGCATTTTTGCGAGGGTTTTATGCACCCAATCCATGTTGGCGGGACGTTTCATCGCTTTTAGTATTTTAGGTGAAGCATGTTGCAAGGGAATATCGAGATAAGGCAAAATTTGCGGACGTTCAGCCATCACGTCGATTAAACGATCGGTGACGTAACCGGGATAGGCGTACATAACGCGAATCCACTCAATTTCTGGCACGGCTTCGGTCAGTTCTTCGAGCAAGATAGCAAGACCATCTTTCATACCGAGGTCATGCCCGTAGTCGGTTGTATCTTGGGCAATCAAAATCAGTTCGCGCACGCCACTCTCGCTCAAAGTGCGTGCTTCTTCGAGGATGGTCTCTATCGGGCGACTAAGAACCGTCCCTTTGATGATGCGGATCGAGCAAAATGCACAGGGACGGCGACAGCCATCCGCTATTTTGAGATAGGCACTGGAGCCAAAGACATTAGCACGGAGTAGGGGAGCAGCATGCTGCTCCCCTACGGGGTCTATCCCAACCGTTTTGGCATTTTCGGGCAAATGATAAAGCACTTCTGGGCGATAATTATTGCGCATCTTGCGGAGTTTTTTGACCACAATCACAATATCCATCCAACGGCGCGTGCCAAGGATTCCGTCCACCTGTGGGACATTTTTGATGACCATATCCCCATAAAGTTGCGTCATACATCCTGCCGCGATGAGCAGTTGCCCCTCTTCTTTTTCTTCGGCGAGTTCTTGCAAAACAGTCAAAGATTCTTCTCGTGCAGGACCGATAAATCCGCAAGTGTTGACGATGAGCACATCTGCCAGAGCAGGGTCTTCGGATGCGCTATAGCCATCTTGCAAGAGAAGTTGCGCCATTGAGTCTGAATCGACTGTGTTTTTGGCGCAGCCTAAGGATACTAAGTGAAATGTATTATCTTTCATAATTTTTTATAGTTCAATTATCACGTTTTACGCTTTACTCCGTAGTACTTGTTGGGCGCGGTGTATTGGTTGGCGTTGGCGTAAGCGTTATTGTTGGGGTAGATGTTTCAGTTACAGGCAATGTTGGGGTCACAGTTGGCGTCAAAATAGCACGCGCGCCATAAAGGCGTAGTACAACTTCACCAAATCCACCTAATAAACCCATATCTTTATTATTATAAGCGATTCGTACACCAGCACCATTGCTCGTATACACTTCAACCACTTCATTGCCATTATAAACAAAGGTTGCGTTCGGCTTGGTGCGCCCTTCAAAAACCACTTCTCCATCTACGCTCACACGAATCCAAGTGCGCTCCATGATGGTTACTAAAATCTGCACTCCAGAAACTTCACCTTCGGGAGGAATCTCCTCAATAGGAATTTCTGTCCCAGCCGCCCCACCAGGCGCAGGCGTATTTACCATCACAGTTGGCGTGACAGTGCTGGCGACACTCATTGTAGGCGTAGTCATCAAAACTTCGGCAATCGAAGGTGCGGTAGCCTCAACTTCGGTCTGCTCCACACGAGAATCTGCAATCCGTTCCAGCCCCCAAACGGAGAAAGCAATTAGAAGAGCTACCATGCCCACACCAAAAATCAAATCAGGGGCAACGAAGCCACCTATGGCAAAACGGCGTTTCTTTTTAGGCGTAGCTTCAAGATGCTCGCGTTCTTTAATTTGCCGCTCCACCCGTTGTGCTTGCAACCCCTCCGCGTACCGATTCAACAACGCGTCTGTATCTAAATCTAGAAAGTCGGCATAATTATTCAACATCCCGCGCGTTTGCACGGGGGAGGGCAAGGCTTCAAAATCGCCCTCTTCGAGCCATTCTAAATAACGCGGGCGCAGGTGAATATGCCCCTCAACTTCTACGAAAGTGAGTGAAAGCATTTCACGGCGTTCTCTTAATATCTCCCCGATTTCGACAAAAATTATTTGGGATTCTTCAGTGGGCGGAGGAGTCTCATCATCTTTTTCTGGATGAGGAGCATCGGGGCGCGCGTGTGCTTCGGCTTGGCTCGGCACGCGTTTTGGGCTTGCTTCCGCTGTGGACGCCGGGGATTCTGCTTCATCAGCGGGAACAACCTCAGGTCGCGCGAGGGAATCGGCGAGGCGATGTTGAAATCGCTCCCAAAGTGACTCGTCCTCATCCACGTCTGGGTTCGGCACCGAGTCCGAATCGTCCAAAGCTATTTCTTGCGGCTCTTCTACTTTAGCAAACTGGGGCGTACCCTCTTTTGCTGTATTGCGCAAATCTTCGAGAAGCGTATCTACATCGAGATTGAGATATTGAGCATAAAGACGCAGAAATCCGCGCCCCTGTACGGGCGAGGGCATAACCGAAAAATTATCTGCTTCAAGTGCTTCGAGGTATTTAACGCGAAGATGCGTACTCTCAAAAACATCTTTGAGACTCAGATTACGGTCAAGGCGAGCATTTTTAAGTTGAGTGCCAATGGTTAAAGGCATAGTTAAGGAAAATCACCGACCCCCCGCATATTTGGAGAATCGGTGATGAGATTCATAAGGAACACGTTTGAAGAAGGTTATTCTTCGCTTTCTTCAACTTCTTCTGTAGATTCTTC
>CAZAWS010000305.1:0-2975 GCA_964488755.1 uncultured Anaerolineaceae bacterium
ACAGTGGACAATTAAAGGCTTTATTGACACATATAAAAACATCTACACTATTTCAGCTGATACAAAAGTTGTCTCTAAAATTCTAGAAATACACCTTCTTCCTAAAATTCTCGAATTTGCAAAGAGCGTTGGTTACGTCATTATTTTACCTGAACATCAAAACTATTATCCTGATTTATCATTTGTCAGCATAAAAGATGAGAGAGTAAAATTTGCTGTTGATCTAAAAACAACATATAGACTAGAGAAATATCCAGACTTTTGTAATGGTTTCACTCTTGGCTCTCACGGGGAATACTTTATCAATAGGGAAAGTACAAAAAATATTCAATTTCCGTATGGGCAATATGCTGGGCATTTTTGTTTAGGAATTATTTATTCTCGAGCAAATGGAATTCATATATCTGAGACACAAACACATAAACTATCAGAACTACAATCCATCACATCTGTTATTAATAGTTTTGAATTCTTCATAGCCGAAAAATGGCGTATAGCAAGCGATAAAAGCGGAAGTGGAAATACTGCTAATGTTGGGAGTATCTCTAAAATAGAAGATGTTATTGTGGGCAATGGTGTCTTTAGTAAATTAGGAGAAGATTGGTTTGATGATTATTGGATGAACTACGGAAAAATAATTATTAAAGGAAAAGATGGCGCTACAAAAAAAATAACAACTCTATCAGAATTTATCACATATAGAGGTGGAGATACAAGTTTAGTTGTCCCTAAAGCTAGAAAAGTAAAACAAAAGAAGAAAACTGATGGCTAGGATTATTGTCCCTCCCATCAAAACACAAGGAATAAAGACAAAACTTGTTCCTTGGATTAAAAATCATGCCCAAATGAAGGGAAGCGGTAGATGGATTGAACCCTTCATGGGGTCAGGTGTTGTTGGCTTTAATATCAGACCAGATAAGGCTATCTTTTGTGATAATAATCCTCATATCATCAAGTTTTACCAAGAAATTAACACTGGGAAAATCACAGCAGGGATTGTCAGAAATTTTCTCGAAAAAGAAGGGGCTATTTTAAGGGAGCAAGGCAAAGAGTTTTATTATAAGGTTAGAGAACGTTTCAATGATAGTCACGAACCCTTAGATTTTCTATTCCTAAATCGCTCTTGTTTTAATGGGATGATTCGCTTTAATAGAAAAGGTGGATTTAACGTTCCCTTCAATCATAAGCCAGAGCGGTTCTCAAAATCCTATGTGACCAAAATCGTTAATCAGGTCAAAAGTGTTCAAGAACTTTGCAAACTAAATCAGTGGGAATTTATTTGTCAGGATTTTCAGAAAACGTTTACTCTTGCAAACAAGGAAGATTTTATTTATTGTGACCCTCCTTATGCTGGAAGACATGCAGACTATTTCAACTCTTGGGATGACGAGAAAGATAAAGAACTTTTCAAATTATTATCCCAAACCAAAGCTAATTTTATTTTATCTACATGGCATAGCAATGAATATCGCGAAAACCAAAGAATCAAAGATTATTGGTCGAATTTTCATATTGTGACCCAAAGTCATTTCTATCATCTTGGGGCTAAAGAAAAGAATCGTAAACCGATGCTAGAAGCTTTGGTAATGAATAATCTTCCGCCTAAAATACCTCCCACGCTTTATAAAACCGAACGGCACATTCAACCTCAATTACTCGAAACACCGAATAATTACAAAACAGAATCCTAAAAAAACAGGAGTTCCTTTTTATGCACATTTTAATCACCAATGACGATGGCGTCCACGCCCCAGGGTTACTCGCCCTTGCTCAAGCAATGAAATTTTTCGGAGATATTACCGTTCTTGCCCCCAACCGTAATTGGTCAGCATCGGGGCACGTTAAGACTTTAGGACGCCCCCTGCGCGTAGATGAGACAACGCTGGTTGATGGCACGCCAGCCCTGAGCACGGATGGTGCGCCCTCTGATTGTGTTGCTCTCGCTTTGCTTGGATTAATCGAGCCAGTTGATTTGGTCGTGAGTGGCATCAATCCCCATGCAAATATCGGCGATGATGTGACCTATTCAGGCACCGTCACATCGGCGATGGAGGCGGTAATTGGCGGTGTCCCGGGGTTGGCTTTTTCTTTAGAAACAGACCGCACCCTGAAAGAACACGATTATGCCCCAGCAGGCGAAATTGCGCGGCGTATTGTTCAAAAAGTGATTGAAGATGGGTTGCAAAAAGACCTTTTATTAAGCACCAATATCCCCTATTTGCCCTTAGATGAAATCAAGGGAATCAAAATTACCAAGCAAGGTGAGCGTGTTTATTTAGATGAGTTGGTTAGCCAAATAGACCCTTTTGGTCGCCCCTATTATTGGATTGGCGGTGAGCACCCCACTGGAAAAATAATTCCCGATACCGATTTTGGTGCCATTAACGATGGCTATGTTTCGATTACGCCGTTAAAAATGGATATGACGGCTTACGAAGAAATAAAACGGCTTAAAACGTGGGATTGGTAAAAACCCGTAAAATGTACGTCGTAAAAGCATTTACCCAACAAAAAATATGTCCCAATTTACTTCACCCCCAAAAGTGCTCGATTACAATATCCAAGTCTGGGAAATTGTGCGCCAAATCCCTGTAGGGAAAGTTAGCTCTTATGGGCGCATTGCTAAAATGATTGCCGCACCTAATGTAGAGAAGGCAAAATCTTATAACGCCTTTGGGGCGCGTTGGGTAGGCGGTGCTATGGCAAAATCTCCCGATGATGTGCCGTGGTGGCGGGTTGTTAATGCACAAGGAAAAATCAGCTCACGCCCTAACGCACTACACCAAAAAGAACTGCTTGAAGCGGATGGGGTTATTTTCGATGAGCGGGAAAGAATAGATTTCAAGATTTATTTGTGGGAATACTGAAAACTCAGTAAAAGTCAAAAACAAACCGCGGATTAGGGTAGAGGAGTAATTGGTCACACTCCCCCCTTAAAGTATCGCTCCCGCCGCCGTCCTCGGCGGCGGGCTTCT
>CAZAWS010000306.1:0-2962 GCA_964488755.1 uncultured Anaerolineaceae bacterium
ACAAGTACTTCGGCAAAGCTCAGCACAAGTACTTCGGCAAAGCGTAGTACACGTTTTTAGCTTGAGTGCCTTCTTCAACATTTTCTTGGCGTAATCTTGGTTTTGTTTACGCCGCAAATCTGCTTGGGGGCAGAACTCAAGTTTAGGTTACGCGCGAGGCGGTTCTTCATCCAACTTAAGCGGTATGTCATTTTTTTAGTTTACTCTTTAGCGTAGAGGGCATCCACATCCACATCTTCTGGTGGGATATATTCTCCGTTTAATAATAATTCATTATCGGTCTGACAAAAAGCGAGGATTTCTGTGTTCAGTATTTCGGTATTGGTGGCTTCAAGAGAAGCAGGACCATATTGGGGCTTTTTGATATAGACGGCTAATCCTGCTACGTTTGCAGAATCAATGATAGCGGCATCTACCTGCACCGAAGAAAGGTCTTTGCTGGCAACGCCAAAGCCCACATTGCGAATTGTGATATTGCTTGCTATGATGTCACTTTTTTCACCTGCCGAAATTGCTTTATCTACGATATTGACAAAATAAGAATCGATAATTGTGGCTTCGGTGCCGCTGACATCAAAAGCGTCTCCGCCAATATCGTGAAAACTGCAATAAGAGGCGGTGCCTGTTGTGAAATCACCATCGAAAGCATCAGAGGGCGTATTTTGAAACTCGACATACTCCAAAGAAAAGGTGGTGCGGATGACGTTTAGGGCATCTTCGGAGGTATTATTGCCAATAACTGAGTGTGAAATTTCAACAGGGCTTTCATAAAAGGTGATGCCGCCTGTAAGAATCCAGCCAGCACGAGAAATACCCGCCATTTTTTCTACGATGGCATATTGCCAAACTGATTCTTCTGGCGCGTTTAGGACGACCATGCCACCCCAACTTTCGTTTTGCGCTGTGAGAAGAACGGGGGTTTCTTCTGTGCCTTTTATGGCGATATTTCCGTGTATGAGAAAAACCTTTTCATCTGCAAAGCGTAATGTTGTCCCTGCGGGAATGGTAATACTATATTTTTCGGGAATAATTAAATCGCCTTCAACAGACCAATCGCCGGGTTTAATGGCTATTTGATTATTTGAAAGCACAACCAAAAAGGGATGCGCTCTCAGGGCTTCTTCTAAGGTCGCGGTTGGCTTAACGCCGCTTTCAATATCTTGTGGAACGTAATTTGTGTAGAGTGGGATGTTAATGTTTTCTGAAGCCCCGTAAAGTTGTACATTTAGTGCGACTTCATTTGTCGTAGTTTCTATTTCAGAAAAATTCTCTACAGGAATATAAAAAGAGAGAGGCGTAAAACCATTTTTTCTGCCGGATAATAAAATTGTCTCGTCCAACTCTTGAAGCATTTCAGCGCCATCTTCTTTTTCGGCGAACCAAGCGGAATCAAACTCATAGCTTTCGCCATTAATGAGAAGTTCATTGATTTGCATTGGTAGAACCATTAAGTTCACAAGGTCTAGCTTTAAGAAGGTTTTACCATTTTTTTCGACTAGGTGATAGTTGCCACGTATCGGTTGAGCAGAGTTCAAGTTTTTGTTTATTATCTCTCTTCGCAAATTCATTTTTTCCCACGGGAGTGCAAGTTCTTCTTCATATTCTTCGGCGATTAAAGAATTATAGCCTTCAAACTCTTTGCCAAACTCATCTTGGAGTCCATTTAAATACTCATCTGAGGTAATCTGCTCTAAGGTCTCAACATAAACTTTTTGCACTTCTGGAAGAGCAAAAATAAAATTGGGGAAATTAAATGCCAATTGGTCTCTGTCGTGGTGAGGGTGCATTGCTACGCCATCAAAAACAACGGGTTCCAAAAGTCCTGTATTGGGATTGTAATAAAAGCGTTCATTATGCCAAACGGGACTATGATTTGCCATCCATAAATCGGTAATGGCATAGTATTTTCCCCATAACTCCACATCAAGAATCTGATCAGGGGGCAAATCTCCGCGTAGCAATGAATTCAATAAATTTATGGCTGTTTTTAACTCTTCGTTCAGCGTATCACTATCTGTAACGTGCTGACTTCGATATGGAATAATCTCACTACTGGCACTAGTGGTTGTCTCAAAAAATCCCATAGCCGAAGCCATACTCCACAAACTTTCATCATCACCTTCGGTAAAATTCGCTCTATTTACCCACCAATCATTTTCATCAAAACGAATGATCACACCCTCTCGTCGTTTTTGTGACTCAAGCAAATCTTCTGAAAAATGTTCTTCTAAGGCATATATACCTTTATTTTTGCCATTAACAACAACATTCACAAAATGATAGCGAGTTGTCAAAATATCTTCAAGCATCATATTTTGATGATAGCCCCATTCGTTTACAAAATTTCTGGTTTCAGGGCTTTGCAACGAGAAACGCCTCATGCCTAGCACTGCGCCATCGTCTTCTTTTATGTGAATACGAAAAGACCATTTATCTGTTTGCAAATGATCCGACAAATCCCCTTTTAAGCGCATTTTTATATCAAGGTTTTGCTCATCGTTAAAGTGCATATTTGCAGGCACATAATCATCATCTGATGAGAGCAAAATGCCAACTTCGAGGGCTTCTTCTCGTTTTTCTTCGATTTGCATCATAGAATCAAAGGGAATGTCTAAAAACACAGTTGGCAATCCATTTGATTGATATAAATCTAACTCTGTGCTTAGAGTTTCGTTAACATCTTCAATGGCATCCGTTACAGATTCTGGGATTTCTGGCGCATCTTCATCTTTTGCCAATACACTACGGATATTCGCCAATGCCATCGAAGGATAGCCACTGCGATAGATAAGCATCCCCCCAAAGAAAGTGCCAAGAAAAAAAAGCAAAAAGAGTATTTTTTTTATTTTGGGATGCTTTGGATCAACCCCAATGCTTTTCTTTTTTTTAGGATAGCTAATCTTCACCCTATCCTCCCAGCAAATTATTTTGCTCTACAATACTCACCCTAGACTTTGCATAT
>CAZAWS010000307.1:0-2958 GCA_964488755.1 uncultured Anaerolineaceae bacterium
TAATTGTCGTTGAGCGCATCAAGGAAATGGGGGCTTTTTTGGTGTGATCCTAAAACACGTTTTCTTCGTTTGCAATAATGGATGTTGCCATTTTTTGCAGCGCGTCAAACTCGGCATCTTCTGTTTTGTTATCAGCAGAACGCCAATATAATTCTAGCAACTCCAGCGGCGTGAGACTGCTCACCACTTGGTCGGCGGGGAGGCGGATACGCGCTTCCATTTGAGGACGTTTGACAAGATGGAATTCAAATGCTTCTGCGGCATATTTTCGTAAAGCAGGTTCATCTATCATCGAATCCCACGCACGGGGGTATTCGATGATTAAGCGCACAATGGCATCTTTTAGTTTTTCTTGAAGGGGTAATTTTGCCTTAAGTTTTGCTGTAATGTCTTCTTCGCTATCCAATTTAATAAAGCTGTCTATAAATGGGCGGATTTCGGTCAGTTCGCGCCAATCTACTTCTGTTTTTCCTTTGGCAATATCGGCAATGACGAAGAATTTTTTATCTTTCACTTCGCCAAAATCAACGCGCTCAATGGAGCCGGGATAGATGACTGGGGGGTGCGCATCTTCATTTAGGTTTTGCGGCTTATGGATATGACCGAGCGCGACATAATCTAGCCTTTTATCTCTCACGAGTGAGCCAGATAATACTAAATCATTACCGAGCATCACCATCCGCTCTGCGCCATATTTTGCGCCTTGCACGGAGGCGTGTGCAGTTAAAATAACAGGAAGGCTTTCATCTACTTTTTCAAAGGAATCTTCAACAAACTGAGTGAGCAATGTTTCGAGTTCTTCGTAGACTTTGCCGCCATCTTCTGCGCTCATCTGTGCATAAGCCAGCATCCCAGATTTTGAGACCCAGGGGAGGGCAATAATCTGCACAGGCAAACCTAGTTCTTCGGCAGATATAAACTCTGGTTTATCTGAAACGCGGATATGCGGAATTTCGAGGGTCTTAAATTCCTGTAAGGCGTGGGCGCGACCGGTTGCGGGTGAAAGGTCGTGGTTGCCAACGAGCAACAGTGTGGGAATTTTTGCTTGTGATAGGCGCAAAATTCTGCGCTCCCATTCGCGTTGATAGGTGGGGGCGGGGGAGCGGTCTTTGTAGGTATCACCGGCGAAGATGACCAAATCTACTTTTTCGGCTATGGCGGTGTCTACGATTGTGTCGAGGGATTTGATGAAGTCGAGGACGCGGAGAGGCAATCCCGTTTTGGGGTCGTGGCGACCATAGTTTGCCATATCTATATGTGCGTCTGCGAAGTGGAGTATTTTCATGGGCGGGTTGAAGGTTTAAGGTTTAAAGTTGAAGGTTAGGGGCAGAGGAATCTTTACGGTGGAAGGATGTTGTTTTATGGCACTCAAGTTAGAAACACGCGCCGCGGCGGTTTTCCAGATCAATCCAATTACTCAGCATTCCATAATTCCAGATAAAAAATGCCTGGGGAGAAGTTGGGGTTGAGTCGCACCGTTTCGTACATATCGGCAAAGGCGGCATCGTAATCGCCAAGCGCATATTCTGCCCGCGCTCGCCAAAAAAGACTTTCTTCGAGGGTGGGTTCGGAAATGGTTTCGTTGAGGGTGTTATTGGCAAGATTAATAACATCTTGATAACGACCGCTGTGATAGTAAGCGAAATAAGGTCCAGTTTGATACCACATAATGCGGTAGGGGCGTTGCGTGTCATCCTGCCCAAGCTCAGCGTAGAGGGCAAAGGCACGGTCATACGCGGTGGCGGCTTCGGCATAACGCTGAAGAGTAACAAGGCTTGTGCCTTGATTGAATATCGCAAAAAATTGGTCATTGCCTTCGAGTTGTATCTCTTCATTTTCGGCAACTTCGAGGGCGTGTTGCCTTGCCCAAACTTCATCTTGCCATGGTCCGAGAATTCTTTTTAGCTCTTCTTCACGCTCTGGGGGATATGCGACCATAAAGATATTGTCGAAAGAACGCCAGCCTTCTTTGAAGTGCTCGTAGCCGATGTGGAAATCGGGACCATCGTTATAAGTGTCTTGAACGATAAAAACGGATTCGGCATCATCGTAGCCCGTTACAAATTGATAATGTCCTAGCCACGCGACTTTGCCCGTGTAATCGGCTTCGTAATACCCTTTTTCGACCAAAACAGGGAAGCCTTCGGCAAGGAGGGCTTTGAGCAGGTCTATATCTCCACCTAAACGAGATAAGGCTTGGAATTGAGTTTGCTCGTTGACGAAATCGACCATTTCATAGGGCATTACGTTTTTGTCGGGTTTGCTACGTTGAATAAAATCGTTGATTTCGGCAACACCCGGTTTTATGACTTTGGCAACGTCGTCTCTGTTTCCCTCCCAGCCCCAGAAATTAAGTGCCATAGTGAGATTGGCAGGACCACAATAGTTCCAGCGGTTATGTTGGTCTACGTAGACAACGCCTTCTAAATCTACCTTTTCGGGTAGCGCGGTGGGAACGATGGTGGGCGTGAGGCTTGGGAAGGGTGTGCTATTTTCTTTCGTAGGCGCAATTGTGGGGGAGGGGGAAATTTCAACTAGAGTGGTCGGCGCAGGCGCGGCGGGTTGAAAAATCGCTTCGTCTGGCGGATTGAAATAGTATTTTATTCTTGTCTTCATATCATCCACGCGCCAAGAGAGACGTGAGTGAATGGGAGGAAGGTTGTAGATTATGATTAACGCGATGATACCAATCAGAATCCAGAGGGGGCGGGGTATTTTTTTCAGCATGAGGGGAATTATACACTAGGGGAATTGGAAAGACCTGACAGGTTTTAAAAATCTGTCAGGTCTCTTAGGCGATTCACGAAAATCAGTTATCCGAAACATATATTTCGTATTGCGTATTTCGTAATGCTTTTCCCTACGCAATACGTTTTACGCAACACGAAAACGGATAATTTAAAGTAAGCGTTCAGCCATATTAAAATTATGCCTTAATCTTTCAACGCGAATGTCGCT
>CAZAWS010000308.1:0-2949 GCA_964488755.1 uncultured Anaerolineaceae bacterium
CTTATTAAACGACCGACTCTGCGACACTCTCTCCGTACTTCAACAACGCCTGTACTGTCTCTTCGCTACGACCTTCGGCATAAACGCGTAAAACGGGTTCTGTGCCAGAGGGGCGAATGAGAAGCCAAGAATCGTCTGCGAGAATATATTTCACGCCATCACTTGCGCTGATTTCAACTACTTTTTGTTCGGCTATTTCGGCGGGTGCTTGCTTGGTGAGGTACTCAGTCATTTCGGCTTTTTCTACGGGGCGTTTAAGACGCAAATCAGTGCGCTGATAATGGGCGGGTCCGACTTCTTCGAGTAAATCGCTCACCATTTCATGGAGCGGTTTCTGCGCTGCGGCGACCATCTCTACGATGAGCAATCCCATCAGTACGCCATCGCCTTCGGGGATATGTCCCTTAAAGGAAATCCCGCCCGATTCTTCACCCCCAATGAGTATGTCTTCGTTCAGCATATAATCGGCGATGTGATTGAAGCCAACGGGGGTTTCGTAGACTTTCAGCCCGTATTTCTTGGCAAGTCTATCTATCATCCGCGTTGTAGAAACGGTGCGTACGACCGCACCACTCATGCCGCGTTTTTCAACTAGATGCTTGAGCGCAAGAGCCATAATTTTATGCGGATCAACGAAGTTGCCGCGTTCGTCCATTGCGCCAATTCTGTCTGCGTCTCCGTCTGTGGCGAGACCAAAATCTCCCATGCCAGTGCTGATTGCGCTGGCGAGCGCATCTAAATTTTTGCCGATAGGTTCAGGGTGAATGCCGCCAAAGCCAGGGTTAAGTTTATGCCTAATTTCTGCTACTTCACAACCTGTTCCTTGTAAAAATCCCTTAATCGCGCCACGTCCTGAACCGTACATAGAATCAACGACAATGCGTTGAGGGTTATCGGCAATTAAATCAGAATCAATAACGGTGCGTAAATGAGCATAATAATCGGGGAGTGGGTTGAATTTCTTAATCAAGCCCGCCGCCCGCGCTTTTTTGAAGCTCATCAAGTTCGGTCCCCGCGCTCTTTCTTCATTATCGTTGATATAAACTTCTACGCGCCGACATTGTTTGGGTAAGGCAGAGCCACCATAAGAGGCTTTTAGCTTAATCCCGTTATAGCGTGGGGCGTTGTGGGAGGCAGTGAGCATAATGCCAGCGACCGCGTTCAGATTTTTCACCGCGTAAGAAACCGCAGGTCCTGGGGCATCGGCTTGGGTTAGATGTACGGTAAATCCATTCGCTGCCAAAACGCGTGAAATCTCGCCCGCGTAGCGGTCTGAGAGAAAGCGAGTATCAAAACCGACCACGAATTTATTTTCATCGAGGCTTGCATCTGAATTTTGGTCAAAGTGTCCTGAAGCAACTGCATCAGCGATGGCTTGCGCCACCATGCGTAAATTAGCAAAGGTAAAAGAATCTGAGATAACGGCACGCCAACCGTCTGTTCCGAAATGTATAGGCATATTTACTCCTTATAATCAACGAGACACCGAGTGCTTTCTTGTGGAATGTGACCTTTGTTAAGAATATCAATACCTTAACAAAAAATTACTTCGCCTAAAATAAAAACACTCGGTGTCTTATCTAACTACCAATCAGGCGAAGGGGTCGCCGTTTTTAATACCGATTGAATAATCCACCCTTCAAAAATTTCCGTGCCACGCACCACTTTTATTTGTACCCAAGAAACGCCCTCATGCTCTAGCGGGGCGGTTAGGGCTTCTACTAATTCGTCATTTTCGAGCGTCAAAATCACAGGTCCGCCCGGTTCTCGTCTCATAAATGCGCCCCCGCCACTGCCTGAGGCAATCAGCGCATAGAGCGGGGTTGGCTCGGCGGTGAGAGTGGTTGTGGGCGTTAATGATGGGGTCTCGCTGATGCTGGGGGTGGCACTCATGCTCAAAGTCGCGGTCGTCGCGGCGGTTTTTTGGGGGGATGCCGTAGCCGGGACGGGAGTCCGCGTGGGGACATCCTCCGCATCTGGCACATTCGTCTGCGTCTTCACCATCTCCGCATCACGCGTGGACGTGGGCTGGGGTGCCGCTGTAGACGTGGGATTTGTCCCCGGCAAAATCAATCCTGCTAGTACGG
This sequence comes from uncultured Anaerolineaceae bacterium, assembly GCA_964488755.1. Classification (GTDB taxonomy): domain Bacteria; phylum Chloroflexota; class Anaerolineae; order Anaerolineales; family Villigracilaceae; genus Desulfolinea. The sequence goes on from CAZAWS010000308.1 coordinate 2,088, forward strand.
CAAGGATGATGGCGAGAACGAGCAAGCTGAAAATCCAATTAATAAATTTGAGCGGGCGAAAACCTAAAAAGAAAAGGGTGAGGCTTCCAAAAAGCAATGCCCAAGCAAAGTGGGCGACAAAAACAAAAAGACCTTGCGGAAAAACACCCTCAACGCCGCTTGCAAGCCCAAAAGCAGATGCGTTGAGGGGCAAAAAGAGTTCGTAGGCGAGGATTACGCTAGGCAAAAAAGGTTTTTTCTCCGAGCGTACAAAAGATGCCGATAATAAAATTGTGCCAAGTGCCAAAATGACCAAATCTGCCCACCATAAGCGTGAGTGGACGTAGGTTTGTGTGAGCGTTAATGGCAACCAAAGACGCGCCGCAAAACCCGCTAAGGCACCAGTGATAAAGACGAGGATGCTTCCGATAAAAAATGCAATGAAGGCTTTGAGAAAATACTTTGCCGTCCCGCTAACCGTTGCTAATACTTGCCCAATCAGCGGCGACATGAGCGGAGCCATTAATGCACCAAAGACAAGAAAAGCTTGGGAATCAAGCAAATAGCCTAATCCTAAAATCGCACCGCTGAGGGCAGAGAAGAGAAAAAATTCGTACGAAGGATAAGCTCGCTGAATAAGAACTAGAAGGTATCCTGAGCGAGCTTCTACGCTTTTTGGTAGTATTTTTCGGTGTTCCCTGCGTAACGCGCGCCGCCGTTGGGCACGCGTAGGGCGCGTTTTACCTAAGTCTTGATGTTGCGAGGGTTGAGTAACTTCGAGTGGGTCTGTGTTTTTAGGCATAGAGTGAATGATAGTTTTTAGATTAGATAGGGCTGTATTATACGTGCTTTACAGAGCATTGGGAATGGGTGAGGCAATTTG
>CAZAWS010000309.1:0-2939 GCA_964488755.1 uncultured Anaerolineaceae bacterium
CTACTGATTTACTGTTCTTCCGCTTCCTTATGCTCTTTTACCAACTCACGCCGTAAAATCTTGCCAACGGTCGTCTTTGGTAATTCATCACGGAATTCAACGAGGGCGGGTACCTTATAACTGGTTAGTTTTTCTTTTGCAAAATTTCTAACTTCTTCTCTTGTTAGGGTTTCGCCAGGTTTCACAACCACCCAAGCCTTCACTGTCTCACCACGATAGGGGTCAGGTACGCCAGCTACGCCAACTTCTAATACTTTAGGATGATCAGAAATCGCCTCTTCTACTTCACGGGGCCAAACTTGGAAACCACCGGGCTTAATCATTTCTTTTTTGCGGTCAACAATATAGAAATAACCATCCTCATCTATGCGAGCAATATCTCCAGTGTAAAGCCACTTTTCACCATGCCAATCACGCAAAGAATTTGCCGTCTCGGTGGGCATATTATGATAGCCGTGCATAACCTGCGGACCTCGCAAAATAATTTCGCCAATCTCGCCCTGCGCCATTTCGGTTTCGCCATCATCAAGATTAATGATGCGGCAGTCAACATCCGGTAAAGGCATACCAATGGAACCGATTTTGTTTTCGCCTAGCATGGGGTTACAGTGAGTTGCGGTAGGTGCTTCTGAGAGACCGTAGCCCTCGAAGACTTTTCCGCCAGTTAATTCTTCAAACTTTTCCTTCGTCTCTCGCATCAGTGCGGCAGAACCTGAAATACAAGCTTTGATGGAAGACAAATCATATTTTCCTGAAAGAACATCTTCATTATTGTTAATCGCGTTATAAAGAGTTGGCACAGCGGGGAAAATAGTTGCCCTATACTTACTGATATTTTCTAAAACATCCTTCAAATCACGCGGGTTTGGCACCATTACTAAGCTAGAGCCAGTTGCCAGACCAAAATTCATTCCAGCAACCATCCCGTAAACATGGAAAAGCGGAATCGCCATCAAGACAACTTCTCCATCCTCGTGTAAATCTGACATCCAATTTTTAATTTGCAAAGAATTCGCCACGATATTGCGGTGAAGAGCTACAGCCGCTTTGGGCACACCCGTTGTCCCACCACTATATTGGAAGAGACAAGAATCATCAGGACCAATATCCAATTTGGGGCGGTCAGCAGGGGTATATTTATCGAGCAAATCTTTCATCCAAAGATCGCCTTTGGGCAAGCCGCCTTCAATGCGATGTCCACCTTTTTTCTCTACTGCTAAAGTAAAGAGCAAGCGAGTTAGCGTTGGAAGCGTCTCTTTCAGATTGGTTACAATCACAGTTTTTATCTTCGTATTGGGTTGTGCTTCTTTCACGGTCTTATAAAAATTGCTCATCACCAGCATCACTTCAATGCCAGCATCATTTGCCTGATGTGCAATTTCAGTGGGTGTATAAAGTGGATTTGAAGCCACCACAACGCCGCCCGCCTTCAAAACGCCATAATAAGCCGTTACGAATTGGGGTGTATTGGGCATAAAAATACCCACGCGATCGCCTTTTTTCACGCCTAAGTCGGCTAAAGCACCTGCTAGGGTACTTGTAAGGTCATCCATTTCTTTATAAGAAATCGTAGCACCCTTGAAAATGGTACAGGTTTTATCGGGATTTTTTGCCGCTTCCTCTTCCAAAAAATGGAATAAAGGTTTTTGCGGGTAATCTATATGCGTAGGCACACCCTCATCATAGTTTTCGATCCAAGGTCCTTCCATTTAATACACTCCTTTTCTAAGGCGAATTTAAAGACATACCCTCATTATACTGGATAAAACAACTTTGTTTTTATATTTGCGTTACTAATCTAAAATTTTTTCCTCTCTTGCCCTAATCGCCGTCCTCGGCGGTGGTATTTTTCAACCAATGCGCAATCTTTTTTTCTATTTGGATGTAGACCTGCGGATCGCGCGCGTCGAACCACTTAATCCCATCGTCATCATCTTTGAACCAATTGGCTTGCTTTCGCACAAACTTTCTCGTACTGCGCCGCATCAACATTTTTGCCTCATCAACATCCATTTCTCCCCGCAAAACGGATACAGCCTCGCGGTACCCTAAAGCCGACATGCTCGGCAAATCGGCAGAATACCCTGCATCTAGCAGATTTTGCACCTCATCGAGCAACCCTGCCTCAAACATTTGCTCAATGCGCAAATCTACGCGTTCGTATAATGCGGGTCTTTCGCGTTTCAAGCCGATAGTGAGTAAATCATAAGGCGATTCCCCGCGTTGTTTGCGTTGAGATGAAAATCTTTCACCCGTAGTCAAAATCACCTCCAACGCCCGCACCACGCGGCGCACATTTCTATAATCAATTTTTTCTCCCGCTATAGGGTCGAGCATCATTAACTTTGCGTGTAGCCAGACATTGCCCTTTTCCCCTTCTAGCTTTTCTAATTCTTTTCGCAAAGCTTTATCAGCCTTCACTTCTGGGGGAAGCCAGCCCTCCGTGACGGCGCGATAAAACTGACCTGTCCCGCCCACCAAAAAGGGGAGCTTGCCGCGCGCACGAATATCTGCAATTGCTTTCTGCGCGGCTTTTTGAAATTTAGCCAAAGACCAAACCTGATCAGGATTTGCCACATCAATCAAATGATGCGGCACCCGCGCCATCTCCTCTGTGGAAGGTTTCGCCGTGCCTATATCCATCCCGCGATAAAATAGCCGAGAATCGGAGGAGATAATTTCACCATTAAAACGCTCTGCAAGTTGCAAAGAGATTTCCGTTTTGCCAACCGCGGTGGGACCGATAATGGCGATAAGGGGGAGTTTTGATTTTTGATTTTTCAATTTTCAATTCCTATATTACCGAACTTGCAACTTTAAACCTGCCATTTTCAGTTTATAATACCATTATCTATTCTTCAACGGGAGTGCGCAAAGGGGAGCACTAAAGAGTTGTTGGTTAATTTTACGCCGCCCCCTCTGCCCTTCGGGCATCTCCC
>CAZAWS010000310.1:0-2932 GCA_964488755.1 uncultured Anaerolineaceae bacterium
CTCGGCGGCGGTCTTCTCATAAACCGCCGCTGGGGACAGCGGCTGGAGCAGAGGGGAGTGACCAATTACGGTGAAGTTTTATTCTTGAACCATCGCACAGTTTTACAACTGCGCCTTAATTTTCTCAGCAGTATCTTTATATCCAGCCAACTTTTCGCGTTCTTTGTCTACAACAGCGAGAGGGGCTTTTTCTGCAAAGGGAGAGTTGAGCATTTTTTCTAAGCGCAGAATATGCGATTCGGCTTCTTTCAATTCAGCTTCTAATCTCTCGCGCTCTTTTTCTGCATCCACCATGCCTTCAAGGGGTAGATGAATCTCGATGGGGGTGACTACGAGAACGATGTGATTTTCTAGGCTTTCTTCTATTTTTTCAACGATGGTCAGTTCTTCGTTATTTAACTGCGCCAACGCCGCGATGACCTGAGCTTGCTCTCGCATAAGAGACGTCTTTGCGCCCCCAACAATGGTGGCGGGGATGCGTTTGCCCACCTGCACACCTTTCTCGGCACGCAAATTTCGGATACTGCGCACTATTTCTTGTATTAACTCAAAATCTGCGATTTTCTCATTTTCCCAACCTTCTGCGTCGCGTTCTTCGGGCCACTTGGCTGTAATCAATACTTCTGACCAATCATCGGCAAGTTCTGAAAGGGGAGAATTTTTAATAGTATCTCGAAGGTGTCCCCACAACTCCTCGGTGACAAAGGGAGTAAAAGGATGTAAGAGTCGCAGGGAATTATCGAGGACGCGCGCCAAAGTTCGGGCAGTGACGTAACGCAGATTTTCATCCCGCATTTGTAATTTGGCAATTTCTAAATACCAATCTGCGAAATCGCCCCAGAAAAATTCGTAAATCTGCCGTCCTGCTTCTCCATATTGATATCCAGCAAACAAACGCTCAACACTGCGGATAAGGTTTTGTAAACGCGCCCAAATCCAACTATCCGCAAGAGTCCAATTAATGGTATCTGGCTCATCACCCGCTTCTACATCGTCAATCATTGAAAGCACAAATCTGCTCGCGTTCCAAATTTTATTGGCAAAGTTGCGATTTGCTTCCACTTTTTTTAGGCTCAAATTCATATCTTTGCCCGGCGTAGAGCCAACGAGCAGGGTGAAACGGAGGGCGTCTGTGCCGAGTTCATCCATGACGATGAGTGGGTCAATCACATTGCCTGAGGTTTTAGACATTTTTTTGCCATGCTCATCACGGATAAGCCCGTGCAAATAAATGGTGTGGAAAGGGATTTCACCAGTAAATTCGAGTGCGTCCATGACCATACGCGCTACCCAGAAAAAGAGAATATCGTAGCCCGTCTCCATGATATTGGTGGGGTGAAAATATTCAAAATCGGGCGTTTTCTGGGGCCAGCCGAGCGTGGAGAATGTCCACAAACCGGAGGAGAACCAAGTGTCTAGCACATCGGGGTCTTGCTTGATATTTGCACTGCCGCAGTGAGCGCACTCCGTTGGGTCTTCACGTTCGATAGTCATTTCTCGGCAATCATCGCAATACCAAACGGGGATGCGGTGTCCCCACCAAAGTTGGCGGCTTATGCACCAATCGCGGATATTTTCCATCCAGTTATAATAAACTTTTGTGAAATGGTCAGGAACGATGGTAATGTCGCCTTCTTTTACAGCGTTCAGGGCTTTTTCTGCCAGTCCATCCATTTTGACAAACCATTGTGTGGAAATCATCGGCTCGATAATTTCGCCACCACGCTGGGAACGTGGTATCTGGTGGATATGGCTTTCTTCTTTGATTACCAAGCCCGCGGCTCGCATATCTTCCCAGATTTTTGCGCGAGCATCGAAGCGATCCAAGCCTTCGTAATCGCCACCGTTTTCGTTTACTTTGGCATCTTTATCTAAAATAGAAATGAGGGGCAAATTATGTCTTTCGCCAATCTCATAATCGTTGGGATCGTGCGCCGGCGTGATTTTTAACGCACCTGTGCCAAATTCTCGGGTTACATATTCATCGGCAATCACGGGGATTTCTCGTCCGAGCATGGGGACGAGAACCATTTTTCCGATAAATTTCTTATAACGCTCGTCTTCGGGGTGTACGGCAACGGCTGTGTCGCCCAAAATTGTTTCGGGGCGGGTTGTAGCTACGGGGATATAAGGGCGGGTCTCAGCCCCGCCCCTCCCATCATCCGCAAGCATATATTTGAAATAATAGAGCTTCCCTTCTTCCTCAGAATACTCCACTTCAAGGTCAGAAACTGCTGTTTTCAATCCCGGTGACCAATTAATCAAGCGAGGTCCGCGATAGAGCAATCCTTTCTCATGGAGTTGTACAAAAGCCTCGCGCACCGCGTCAGAGAGACCGTCATCGAGGGTAAATCTTTCTCGTTCCCAATCGCAAGAGGCACCCAGTCGGCGAATTTGCCCCATAATGCGGGCGTGGTATTTTTCTTTCCATTCCCAAGCGTGCTCTAGGAACTTTTCGCGTCCCATTTCTTCGCGGGTTATTTCAAAACGCTTCAAAATATCACGTTCTACCATGAGTTGAGTCGCAATCCCTGCATGGTCTGAGCCGGGCACCCAGAGCGCGGAATATCCCTTCATACGGTGGTAGCGAATCATCAAATCTTCCATACTCACGAACATGGCGTGCCCAAGATGCAGTTCCCCCGTCACATTTGGGGGCGGGATAGCGATGGTAAAAGGCTTTACATTCGGGTCAAAATCGGGTTCATTGGGGTCATTATGCGGCTTGAAATAGCCACCTTCTTCCCACATTTTGTAAATTCGCTCTTCGGTATTTTTGAAATCGTAGGTTTTTGATAACATTATTATTTCCTTTAGTTGGATAATTTGGTAGTTAGATAGTTTTTTTAGATGATTTGACGGGACGTGCGTGTTTTTGGGGAGCACTAAAAGGTTGTTGGAACTTCCCTCACCCTGACCTTTCGCTACGCTC